>JAESRG010000032.1 GCA_016764785.1 Paracoccaceae bacterium | reverse complement strand
TACCTTTACCACCACCGCCAGCCGTCGCTTTTAATAATACGGGGTAGCCCATATCGTCAGACCGGCGTGCCGATTGTCCACACGGTTGAATTGCTTGACTGGGCCACGGGCGGGCCAAAACCACCCGCGTTGGGTGCTTGAACAAGCTGGGAACACCCCTTATGAATTCGCAGATGATAGAACAGATTCAAAACCACCCCGACTGGATTCAATACGGCCTTGGCGCGATTGCTGTGCTGATTGTTGCCGCGTTGGCGCTGCTGATCTGGCGACGTTCCGATCAGGTCTCGGCGGTTTCTGACGAGGTTGCGAACCTGTCAAAATTGATCAAAAATCATGATGAAATCAACACTGGCCTGACCAACGAGCTGCGCGACGCCCATATAAAATTGGGCGGCTTGCAAGCACTGGAGCCCCAACGCGAGGCCCAGCAGGCCGAACTGACCAAAGCGCGCGAAGCCTTAAGTCAGTGGCAGGCCAGCGATGCGCGTCTGCGCGAGGAATTGCGCCAGCAAGCCCTTTCCGCCGAGCAAAACCAAGCTCTGTTAACCAAAACTGGCGATAGTTTGCGTGATGAGTTCAAAGCGCTCGCGGCGCAGGTTTTGGACACCCACGGTGAAAAATTTGAGAAATCGAATGCCGAACGTTTGCAGCAAACGCTGGCGCCGCTCAAAGATCATATTGGCAAGTTTGAGGTGGAACTGCGCGGCGTTCATGAGGCCGCTGGCAAAGACCGCGCTGCCCTAAAGGTCGAAATTGAGATGCTGACAAAACGCAGTTTGGCGGTTTCGGAAGAAGCCCACAATTTGACCAAAGCCCTGAAAGGCGACAGCCAGAAACAGGGTGCGTGGGGCGAAATGGTGCTGGCGTCAATTTTGGAACGATCTGGCCTGCGTGAGGGTGAGGAATATGAGGTTCAGGTCAGTCATCGCAACGACGAGGGCCGTAGCTTGCGCCCTGATGTGGTGGTAAACCTGCCCGGCGAGCGGCGGTTAGTTGTGGACAGCAAAGTGTCGCTTGTGGCCTATGAACGTGCCGTAAATGCTGAAAACGATGCGGCCCGTGCGGTTGATATGAAGGCACATGTTGCCTCGGTTAAAACCCATATTGATACCCTGTCAGACAAAAAATACCACCAGTTCGATGAGGGCGCGATTGACTATGTCATCATGTTTATGCCGATCGAAAGCGCCTTTTCCGAAGCCGTGCGCGCAAACCCTGATTTGGCGTTATATGCGGCAGATAAGAACATTGTTATTGCTTCACCAACCAACCTGATGCTGGCGCTGAAAACCGTCGAAAACCTGTGGTCGGTTGAGCGGCGCAATAAAAATGCACTGGAAATCGCCAAACGCGCAGGGGCGCTGTATGACAAGTTCCATGGCTTTGTTGAGGATATGACCAAGATTGGCGTTCAGCTGGATCGGGCGCAAGATGCACATGGCGCGGCCGTTAAAAAACTGACCGAGGGGCGTGGCAACCTATCAAACCAAGTGGAAATGCTGAAAAAGCTGGGCGCGCGGACCGAAAAACAGTTGGCGATTGATCTTGATGACGATGCGCAGCCACAGATTGGCAGCTGATACCCTGCATTTTTCCGGGTAGTTCAGCAGACTTACCGATGGGGTTGTATCCGGCGGTATGTTCCAACCCCTTGAAATACTGCCCTTAACACTTAAATCTATTTAGTCAGACGCCAAAATGGGTCTGGCAGTTTTAGTCGGCCTGTCCATTCAGGAGGGCCAAAATCGTGTCGCTTACCAAAGGATACTACTTATGCGAAATTTTGATTTCACCCCGCTTTACCGCACCAGCATTGGCTTTGACCGTCTGGCCAATCTGATGGATACCGTCAGCCGTACCGACAATGGCGGATCTGGGTATCCCCCGTATAACATCGAAAAAACCGCTGAAGATGCGTATCGCATCACCATCGCGGTGGCCGGTTTTGCCGAAGACGAACTGAACATTGAGGCTCGTGACGGCCAACTGGTGATCTCTGGCAAAAAGGTCGAGGTTGAAACCGATACCGCCTATCTACATCAAGGCATTGCCAATCGCGCGTTTGAAAAACGCTTTCAGCTGGCCGACCATGTGCGGGCCACTGACGCCACAACCGAAAACGGCTTGCTGCACGTTGACCTCGTTCGCGAAGTTCCCGAGGCCCTGAAACCTCGCCGAATTAAAATCGCCACGGGGCGGTCGGTTGAGGCTGAGAAGATTACCGTTGAGGGGCAAGGCCCAAGTTAGGAAATCAGTTGAAAGGGGCGCTTTGAGCGCCCTTTTTTGGATGGAGCACAATTTTCTAATTGAGAACTGGCTATGCTAATCTTTGTCAAACATCAACAAAATGAGTTTTGCGCGCAAATAGATTGAAGGCATTTCATCTAAGACAGCGATATACCGAAGTTTTTGCATCGCTTCTGTCATCGAATGTTTGTGTTCAACGCAACATACTGCGCACCAAAACTGAACAAAATCATCGCTATGTCCTAACAGGCTCGTAAAATCTGAATCATTCTGAATTAACCGTAAGCCCTCTTTTTGGATTTGCCGAATAATTGTAGTTTCTCTCGTTACAGTAACTGAATCGATTAGAGGCCTAAAATTTCGGTGTAGTGCGACCAGTTTAATAAAGTTACTATGTAACATTCTTTACCTTTTCAAAAACATTTAACGCCCCCGCTTGGACAGGGGCGTTTTTTAAGGGAGCATTCGGCAGGTACTGAATCCCCGCCTTGGCGTTACTGCGCTGTTTCTGCCAGTCTTACCAGTCGGATGAATTCAGCACGATAGCCGAAGGTGTCATTGCCTCGGGCCGTGCTCGCCAGCGCCACCACGTCATCAAATGACCAGTCGCCAAGGCGGGTATCGCCGCGCAGCAATTGGCCAAAACCGGCAACCGCTACCGCGAAATCAACTTCGGTGCCAAGGCCTGCGTCTGCGTCGGCCATCACCGGTGTTGTCACCAGTATGGAAGTGCTTTCGCCGGGGTTTTTATAGCGCAATTTTAGAAATGCCAGCTCTCCGTTGCCCTCGGGCAGGGGGGCGGCATCGCCATAGCGCAGGGGGTCGTTGCTGATCGCGGATGAGCCTGCCAAGGTGATTTCATACAGGGCGGTGACCGAATGGCCCGCGCCAATCTCACCAGCATCCACGGTGTCATTGTTGAAATCTTCGCGGGCTAGCGCGCGGGTTTCATAGCCGATCAAGCGGTATTCGGCGACCTCGGATGGGTTGAACTCGATCTGAATTTTAACATCCTGCGCGATGGTGAACAGCGCGCCGCCGATTTGATCAACCAGCACCTTTTGCGCCTCGGCCAATGTATCAATATAGGCCGCCGTGCCGTTGCCATTTTGCGCCAGCGTTTGCATCAAGGCGTCGTTATAGTTGCCCTGACCAAACCCGAGGATCGACAGGTAAATGCCGGTGTCGCGTTTTTCCTCAATGAAGGCTTGCAGCGCTTCGGGGTCGGAAATTCCAACATTAAAGTCGCCATCGGTGGCCAGAATAACACGGCTGGTGTCGCCGTCATCAGCCATTTCAGCGGCCAGCGCATAGGCCTGTTGCAGACCTGATTGTCCATTGGTAGACCCACCCGCCGACAGCCTTGTCAGGCTGTTTAAAATCTTGGTGCGCTCGCCTGCCGATGTTGGCTCCAGCGCCATACCAGCCGACCCCGCATAGGTGACAATCGCCACGGTGTCATGTTCATTCAGCTCGCTTAGCATCAGCCGGAACGACTGGATAAGCAGCGGCAATTTATTGGGTTGCCCCATGGAGCCTGAGGTATCAATCAGGAACACAAGGTTCACTGGCGGGCGATCTTCTGCCAAGATTTCATAGCCTTGAATGGCGATATGCATTAATTGGGTGTTCGGATTCCACGGGGTGTCGGTAATGGTGACCGATGTTGAAAACGGCGCCTCACCTGCTTGTGGAACCGGATAATCATAGCTGAAATAGTTGATCATTTCCTCGGTGCGCACCGCGTCAGGGTTGGGTAAATACCCGCGCATCAGGTTGGAACGCACAAAGCTGTAAGCGGCCGTATCCACATCAATTGAAAAAGTCGAAACCGGCTCATCAAGGGTGACTTTCAGCGAGCTGATTTCTGCGCCAGCGAACTGGTCACGGTTTTCTGGGGTGGGTTCGATGTAATACTGATCGGTGTCGCCGACGACTGAGCGGCCATCCAATTGGGTTGACAAAAGGCCATCAACGACAGGTGCCGCAGGCATTACCGCCATAGGTGCAACGATAGACGGTGCCTCTGAAAGGCCATCAACTGCGCCGCGTTCACGCAATTCTTGCGTTACCACGACTTCGGCTTCTTCGACCATCGGCACAGCCTCGCCTGAAGTCAGGTCTTCGCTGTCTGCAAGCCGTGGCGCATTATCAGTCGTTTTGTGTTCCTGACTTGCCACTGCATTGGCGTCGGCATCATCTGGCGTTGCCAGAACTGCGTCGGTTGGTTGTTCTGTGCGCATATATCCAACCTCGTCATCGGTTGTGATTGTGCCTTGCGTCTGTTCATTAAGGTTTCCAGCAATCCCCAATTCCGGCGCGCCAAGGTTCACAATTGGGCCGGGGCCAGTGTTGAAATCAATCCCTTGCGAAACTACCAACGCCACAGCAATTGTGGCAAAACTTGCAGTGCCGAGCATCATTTGCCGGCCGGTCAATTTATTAAACATATGCTTTAGTCCTTCCAAAAACCCGCGCGCCGTTTCGGGGCGGTTATGGATAGGACGCGCGGCATCAGCCGTTCCTTGGACATTTTCTGAATTATTTTCAAAAGCCTGCATTCCGGCAGCGATTGCAGCCATTTTGGCGTTGGAGCTGGGGGGCGGAATGTCGTCGCGCAGCAACGCGGCGAGCTTGTCGAGGTCATCTGTCATTGTAACATCTCCTCATCTTGCGCCATGTGGCGGAGCTCTTTTTTCACTTCGGACATACGCCAACTGACTGATCCTTCAGACAGCCCAAGGGCTTTGCCAGCCTGCGCATGGGTCATTTCTTCAGCCAAAACCAGCGCCACGGTTTCGCGCAATTCAGGTGATAGACGCGACATCGCGCGGGTGAGCCAGCTCAGGTTTTCCGATTTCTCAATCGCGTTCGCTTTTTGCATCAGTTCAACATCACCCCAGCCATCCGCCGCCCGTGCCCGTGCGCCACGACGGCGCATCAGATCGCGGCCCGCGTTGACGACAACACGGTAAAGCCAGCTTTCAAACTTGCTGTCAGCCTTAAAACTGCCGAGCTTTTTTGGCAGCGAAGTACAAATTTCCTGCACGAGATCCTCCGCGTCTGACTGTTGCCCAAGGGTGCGATACGCGACCCGATACATCAGGTCGTAATGGCGCTCTAGCAGTTCGCGGAACGCATTTGCATCCCCCGAACCGGCCTTTGTCGCCAGTATTTCGCTCGTAATATCCATATGGTCCTGATTGATAGACGCATGCCACAGTCCAATCCTTGGCAGGTTTTTGAAAAAAGAGGAAGGGGCCAGGTGGGCTCAATATAATTCAGGGCTCAAAATAAATAAAAGAACGCTCGTTCAATTAAAATGCTTTACTCATGTAATTTTGCTGATAGTCTGATCTCGTGACGCAAGAAAATTGCGCACGAAACACCAATGTGTGTTTGGCATTCTGTGAGGGGCATCCTCACATAGGGAGGATACCGAATTGACTTTGACCAAGGTTCTGCCTGATGGATTGGACACGTTTCCAAAGTTATTGGCGCGTAATGCGGTGCAATGGGCCAACCTGCCTGCGTACCGTGAAAAAGAATATGGCATCTGGCAAAGCTGGACGTGGTCGCAAGTGTCTGAGGAAGTCAACGCGCTGGCCATGGGCTATGTGGCGCTTGGTTTGAACGAGGGCGACCATGTTGCCATCATCGGCCGCAACCGTCCCTATCTGTATTGGGCCATGCTGGCCGCACAGGCAGCGGGTGCGATTCCGGTGCCGCTTTATCAAGACGCCAATGCCGAAGAGATGGCTTATGTTCTGGAACATAGCGGCGCGCGTTTTGTGATTGCTGAAGATCAAGAACAGGTCGATAAGGTTCTGGAAATCAAGGATCAAACCCCTGCTGTTGAACAGATTATTTACTTTGATAAACGTGGGATGCGTAAATACGACCATACCAATCTGAACGCCTACGCTGATGTTCAGGCCGAGGGGCGCGCCGGGCATTCGCGGCTTGAACCCGTGTTGACGGAGCGTCAGGCCAAGCAAGATGAAAACAGCACTTGCGTGATGTTGTACACCTCGGGAACCACCGGAAAACCCAAAGGCGTGGTGTTGTCGAACACCAATATTATCGCCTCGTCGATTTCCAGTTCTGAGTTCGACACCCTAACAACAAACGATTCAGTGCTGGCTTATTTGCCGATGGCTTGGGTGGGTGATTTCATCTTTTCCATTGGTCAAAGCTGCTGGACAGGGTTTTGCGTGGCCTGCCCTGAAAGCCCTGAAACTATGCAGGCTGATCTGCGTGAAATCGGCCCCAGCTATTTCTTTGCGCCGCCGCGTTTCTTTGAGGGTCTGCTGACCACCGTGATGATCCGCATTGAGGATGCCAGCAAAATGAAACGTTGGTTGTTCCATAAATATATGGATCACGCCAAGCGCGTCGGCCCCGATTTACTTGACGGTAAGCCTGTCAGCTTTGGCGACCGTCTAAAATATCGCATCGGCGATTTGCTGATCTATGGTCCGTTGAAAAACACCCTTGGCCTGTCAAAAGTGCGGGTGGGTTATACAGCAGGCGAGGCCATCGGACCCGAGATTTTTGAATTCTACCGCGCGCTGGGCATCAATCTGAAACAGCTTTACGGCCAGACCGAAGCATCCGTGTTCATCACCCAACAGCCCGACGGCGAAGTGCGTGCCGACACGGTTGGCGTGCCATCCCCCGGCGTTGAAATCCGTATTGCTGACAACGGCGAAGTTCTTTACCGCTCACTGGGCACCTTTGTCGAATACTATAAAAACCCCAAAAGCACCGCCGAAACCAAAGATGCTGAGGGTTGGGTCGCCACGGGTGATGCAGGCTTCATTGAAGAAAGCAGCGGTCATCTGCGCATTATCGACCGCGCCAAAGACGTGGGTAAAATGGCTGACGGCAGCATGTTTGCCCCCAAATTCGTTGAAAACAAACTGAAGTTTTATCCGAATATTCTGGAGGCTGTCGTGTTTGGCGATGGTCGCGACAATTGCACAGCCTTTATCAATATTGATCTTGGTGCGGTGGGCAACTGGGCCGAACGCAACAATGTGGCCTATACCAGCTATCAAGATTTGGCCGCACATCCCGAAGTCTACGGCGCGATTCAGGCCCATATCGAAGAGGTCAACACCTCGGTCGCTAAAGATTCGATGCTGTCGGGCTGTCAAATCAGCCGCTTTCTGGTTCTGCACAAAGAACTGGATGCCGATGACGGCGAAATGACCCGCACCCGCAAGGTACGCCGCAAAGTGGTCGGCGAGAAATACGCTGATCTGATTGGCGCGCTTTACGATGGTTCAAGCAAAATCGCGACCGAGACCGAAGTAACCTATGAGGACGGGCGCAAGGGCTTTATCAAAGCGACGCTTGAGCTCCGCGATGTGAAAATGGTGGCAGCATGAGTGACAATTCGGAATTGGTTTGGGTGCTAGTGATTCTGGCAATTGTTGGTTTCTTATGGGGAATTTTTGCGCCGGAATGTTATGGAAAATCATTCGCCATTCCTTCGATATATGGCGCAGCCGTTGTGGGTTATATTGGTGGGCGCAAAGAGGCGAGGAAGACCAAGGATGGTAGTGGAGAAATGGCATTAACCTTTGGCGGCTTTATCCATGGCTGGCTTGGCGTTATTTTTGCCGTTCCAGCCATAGGAATTGGCTGGTTTCTGGGGATAGTTGTTTGTTTTAACATTCTTCCTGAGTTTGGTTACTTTCATTGTGTAACTTGCGTGGAGGCAGCCAAATGAGCGACGCAGAAACATATGTAACTGCCGACGGCCGCACCATTGGGCCGCCGATTATGGAAATGCGCGACATCACCCTGAAATTCGGGGGCGTGACCGCGATCTCAAACATCAGCTTTGATATACGTGAGGGCGAGATCCGCGCGATCATCGGCCCGAACGGCGCTGGTAAGTCGTCAATGCTGAATGTTATCAACGGGTTCTATCATCCGCAAGAAGGCGAGATTTGGTTTCGTGGCAAAAAACGCAAGCCGATGAAACCGTATCAGATCGCCCAGCAGGGCATTGCGCGCACCTTTCAGAACATCGCGTTGTTCAAGGGGATGAGCACGCTCGACAACATTATGACCGGCCGTTTTACGCATATGAAAACCAACATATTCTGGCAGGCGCTCTGGAAAGGTCCGGCTGAGCGAGAAGAGGTTGAAAACCGTGAAATCGTTGAAAAAGTAATCGACTTTCTGGAAATTCAGGCCATTCGTAAAACTCCGGTTGGGGCATTGCCATACGGTTTGCAAAAACGGGTTGAACTGGGCCGCGCGCTGGCCGCGCAACCCAAATTACTGCTGCTGGACGAACCGATGGCGGGCATGAACGTTGAAGAAAAAGAGGACATGAGCCGCTTTATTCTGGACGTGAACGATGAATTTGGCACCACGATTGCCTTGATTGAGCACGACATGGGCGTGGTGATGGATATTTCCGACCGCGTGGTGGTGCTGGATTACGGCAAAAAGATCGGCGATGGCACGCCGGACGAGGTAATCAACAATCAAGATGTGATTGATGCCTATCTGGGGGTGTCACATGACTAATTTTGCACGCTGCCCCTCACACCCCAATGCGTTGATGGAGAACTAGATGCCTTTACAACTTCTTTACGGCATAGAGGCCGCGATTAACGGGTTAATGACCGGCGTTATGTATTCACTGGTGGCGCTCGGGTTTGTGTTGATTTTTAAGGCCTCGGGGGTGTTCAACTATGCCCAAGGGGTGATGGCGCTGTTCGCGGCGCTGACATTGGTCGGGCTGCAAAACGGGCAGGTGCCGTTTGCGCATCTGATCAACACCGTTTTTGGCACCCATCTGGATAGGTTCGGCTGGCATCTGCCGGCGTTGCTGGCGATCTTGCTGGCGATCGGCGTGATGATCCTGTTTGCCATTCTTGTTGAACGATACTTGCTGAAATACCTTGTTGGGCAAGATCCGATCATCCTATTTATGGCCACCATTGGTTTGGCCTATTTCATGGAGGGTTTTGGCGACCTAATGTGGGGGTCCGACATCAAAGTTATCGACATGAGCATGCCGCTGTTGGGTTTGCCGGACGGGTTGCCGCAAGGTGGCTCACTGTGGATCGAGGAACATACGCAGTTTTTGGGCGACGAGCGGTTCTATGGCTTTTTCATTGACAAGCTCGACATTGTTGGCGCGGGGATCGCGGCCATTCTGGTGATCTCGTTGATGGTTTTCAGCCGCTATACCAAGACCGGCACCGCATTGCGGGCGGTGGCCGATGACAACCAAGCCGCGCTGTCGGTTGGCATTTCGTTGCGCACAATCTGGGTGATTGTCTGGGCAATTGCCGGTTTTGTAGCCCTTGTGGCGGGCGTTATGTGGGGGGCCAAATCAGGCGTGCAATTCTCGCTGAGCCTGATCACGCTTAAGGCCTTGCCGGTGCTGATGCTGGGCGGGTTTACCTCAATCCCCGGGGCGATTATCGGCGGCATGATAATTGGCATGGGCGAAAAGGTGTTTGAATTCATCGTTAGCTCCAGCTGGTTCGGCGATGCGATGGGCTTTACGCTGAATGCTACTGAAAACTGGTTTGCTTATGTGCTTGCCCTATTATTCCTCGTGTTCCGGCCCCAAGGCCTGTTCGGCGAGAAGATTATCGAGAGGGTGTGAAAATGGAACGCAGTTTTTATAAACTTACAATCACGGCGCTCGTTGTCGTTGTTATAGCCCAATTTATTACAATGAGTGGAAGTGCCGTTAGTTATTTGGAAATGTCGCGATATAGTTCTGGTGTCACTTTTTTTGAAAGCCTAATTTTCTTTGCCTATCTGGGTGCGCGCTTTTTGCTTTATGTTTGCGCCCTCTATTGGCTGCCAAAAATAATCAAAAAATTCTTTCCGGAGGTCGCATAAATGTTTTATCGCGAAGCAGGTGACTACAAGAAAACCTATGCCGAGGATAACCAGACCTTTCCGCTTAAGCTCGACCGGTATGGGTATTACGTCATTCTGGCGGTGGCCTTTGGCATTGTCCCGTTGGTGATTAATGATTATTGGGCCAGTGCGGTGCTGATTCCGTTTTTGATCTGGTCGATTGCAGCGCTTGGCTTGAATATTCTGGTGGGATATTGCGGTCAGCTTAGCCTTGGCACCGGCGGGTTTATGGCGGTGGGCGCGTATTCGTCTTATAAGCTGATGACCTCATTCCCAGACCTTAACATCTTTTTCATTGTCCTGATTTCAGGGGTTATCACGGCGGCAGTGGGGGTTGTCTTTGGTCTGCCAAGTTTGCGGATCAAAGGTTTCTACCTCGCCGTGGCGACCCTTGCAGCCCAGTTCTTTCTGGTCTGGCTGTTCAATAAGGTTGAGTGGTTTTATAATTATTCTGCGTCTGGCCAAATTTCGGCCCCAACCCGCACGGTTGCCGGGTTTGAAGTAACAGGGGCGACAGCCTCACCCGAAGCAAAATACCTGTTTTGTCTGGTGTTAGCGGTGTTGCTGGCATGGTTTGCCCGCAATCTGACCCGAGGCCGGATTGGTCGCAGTTGGATGGCGATCCGCGATATGGATATTGCCGCTGAAATCATCGGGGTGAACCCGTTGAAAACCAAGCTGATGGCTTTTGCCGTCTCGTCTTTCCTGATCGGAGTGTCCGGATCACTGTTCTTTGCGGTCTATCTTGGCGCGGTTGAGGTTGGCGAAGCCTTTGGCATTCAGAAATCATTTCTTGTACTGTTCATGATCATTATTGGTGGCCTTGGGTCGATCCTTGGCAGCTTTATCGGGGCCGCATTTCTAGTTCTGATGCCGGTTTTGTTGAAAAATATCATGGTGGGCCAGCTTGGCTTTCCAATTGATATCGCCGCGCATTTTGAGCTGTTGATCATTGGCTTCTTGATCATGCTAACCTTGGTTCTGGAGCCACACGGCATTGCCCAACTTTGGCGAGTCACTAAACAGAAACTCAGATTATGGCCGTTCCCGCACTAGGGCGCGACCCCCAAACGCCACCGGAAAACCGGGGCATTAACCGATGTCATACCTAAAGGGAGGAAAGACATGAAACTAACCAAAATTGCAGCTTACGCTGTAGCGGCCGCAATGGTCGCAAGCCCGGTTATGGCTGACTTGGTATTCCCAAGTCTCAGCTATCGAACCGGCCCATACGCTGCCAACGGCACCCCCGTTGCCGATGGTTTTGCAGATTATTTCACCTTGCTGAACGCCCGTGATGGCGGCATCGGCGGCGTGATGACCAACGTCATTGAATGCGAAACCGGCTATAGCACCGAAAAAGGTGTTGAATGTTATGAGGCCACCAAAGGCGAAGGCGCATTGATTTATGAACCGCTGTCTACCGGTATCACTTATCAGTTGATCCCGCGCGCAACGGCCGATGATATTCCAATTTTGACCACCGGTTATGGCCGTACATCTGCTGCTAATGGCGACGTGTTCAGCCATATTTTCAACTTTCCGGCCAACTATTGGAACGGCGCATCGGTTGCCATCAACCACCTGCTTGACCTGAATGATGGCGATATCAGCGGTAAATCAGTGGCGCTGGTGTATCACAACTCGGCTTATGGCAAAGAACCTATCACCACGCTTGAGGTATTAGCCGAAATGCACGGTTTTGATCTGACGTTGCTGCCCGTTGACCACCCCGGTCAGGAGCAAAAATCCCAGTGGCTACAAATCCGGCGTGAACGTCCTGATTATGTGCTGATGTGGGGCTGGGGCGTGATGAACCAAGTCGCGATTCAAGAAGCTGCGAACATCCGTTATCCGATGGAAAATTTCATCGGCATCTGGTGGTCTGGTTCTGAAAATGACGTGATTCCGGCTGGCATGGATGCGGATGGCTATAAAGCCCTGACCTTCCACGCTGTTGGCACTGATTTCCCGGTTTTTGACGATCTGCAAACCTATGTGGTTGATGCGGGCCTTGCGGCTGGCACCGGCGAACATGTTGGCACGGTTCTTTATAATCGGGGCATGTACGGCGCGATGTTGGCGGCTGAAGCTGTTAAAGTTGCGCAGGAAATCCACGGTGTTGCTGACATTACGTCTGGCATGATGCGTGACGGTTTGGAAAACTTGGTGATTAGCGATGAAACCATGGCGGCCATTGGCTTTCAGGGTTTTGCGCCGAACTTTACTGTGACCTGCGAAAACCACGGCGGTCCGGGTCTCGGCGGCGTTGCACAGTGGAACGCGGCTGACCAGACTTGGTCAATTATCTCGGATTACAGCCAGTCCGATATGAGCGTCATCCAACCACTGATCGATGCTGATTCAGCTGCTTACGCAGCAGAAAACGGCATCGAAAGCCAGTGTAACTAAGTTAAATACCCCCTCCGGCGCATTGTCGGGGGGGCCAACCAAATAGGAATTATCATGCTGGACACAGGTGAAACGCAGGAAACCCTGCTAGAGGTCAACAACATTGAGGTGATCTATAACCATGTGATTCTGGTGCTGAAAGGCGTCAGCCTGTCGGTCGCCAAGGGTGGTATTACTGCCCTGTTGGGCGGTAATGGTGCCGGTAAAACCACCACGTTGAAAGCCATTTCAAACCTGCTGCGCGCTGAACGCGGCGAGGTTACCAAAGGCACAATTACCTATAAGGGTAAGGCGATTGATGCGCTGGACCCAGCCACATTGGTCAAAGCTGGCGTTATTCAGGTGATGGAGGGTCGTCATTGTTTTGAGCATTTAACCGTTGAAGAAAACCTGATGACGGGCGCTTATACCCGCCGCGACGGCAAGGCCGCCGTGAAGGCCAGCCTTGAGCTGGTTTATGAATATTTTCCGCGTCTGCGCGAACGGCGCAAAAGTCAGGCGGGCTATACCTCGGGCGGTGAACAACAGATGGTTGCGATTGGTCGTGCATTGATGAGCAACCCCGAAATGGTACTGCTGGATGAACCCTCAATGGGGTTGGCGCCGCAACTAGTCGAAGAGATCTTTGGCATTGTCAAAAACCTTAATGAGCAAGAAGGCGTGTCATTTTTAATTGCCGAGCAAAACACCAATGTGGCGTTGCGTTTTGCCCATTCGGGCTATGTGCTCGAATCGGGTCGCGTGGTGATGGAAGGTCCGGCCGCGGAACTTGCCGAAAACCCCGACATCAAAGAGTTTTATCTTGGCATGTCCGATGAGGGCCGCAAATCGTTCCGAGATGTGCGGTCATATCGGCGGCGTAAAAGATGGTTGAGCTAACCAGCATTATTACCTGCCCCGACTGTGGGCATAAGGCATCTGAACAGATGCCCACGGACGCATGCCAATGGTTCTATGAATGCGGTAACTGCGCGGTTGTGCTGAAACCCAAATCAGGGGACTGTTGCGTGTTTTGTTCTTATGGCTCTGTGCCATGCCCGCCCATTCAGGAAGGTGACGCCTGTTGTGGCTGATCGCTCTGATTTATTGCAAATTCTGACCCTTGGATAGATATCATGGCTCAATATTACGATTCTCTTGAAACGCGCTCAAGCGACGAACGGCACGCTGATCAGTTGCAGGCGTTGCAAGCGCAAATCGCAATTGTTGCCGCTGCGCCGGACGCGTGCCGGATTACGGGCGCAAATATTCAAAGCCTTGATGATCTTGTCAGCCTACCTATTTTGCGCAAATCCGATCTGTCAAAATGGCAGTCGGAAACCCCGCCATTTGGGGGAATCCCCACCGGTAATATCAGCCATGTTTTTCAATCGCCCGGGCCGATTTATGAACCCGGCAGCCTTGGCAATGACTGGTGGCGTTTGGGCCGGTTCTTGCATGCGGCAGGGGTCACCGACAAAGATGTGGTGCAAAACTGTTTTAGCTATCATTTTACCCCCGCCGGTATGATGTTCGAATCCGCAGCGCGCGCCATTGGGGCAACAGTATTTCCAGCTGGCACTGGCCAGACCGAACTGCAGGTTCAGGCCGCCGCGCATTTAGGCGTTACCGCCTATGCTGGTACGCCGGATTATCTGAAAATCATCCTCGATAAAGCCGATGAGATGGGTGTCGATCTGTCAAAAATCACCCGCGCGGCGGTGGGCGGCGGCGCGTTGTTTCCTAGCCTGCGGGCTGAATATGCTGATCGGGGCATCCAGTGTTTACAATGTTATGCCACCGCTGATCTTGGCAATATCGCGTATGAAAGTGACGCGGTTGAGGGCATGATTGTTGACGAAGGCGTGATTGTTGAAATCGTCACCCCCGGCACCGGTAATCTTGTAGCTGCGGGTGAGATTGGTGAGGTCATCGTGACCTCGCTCAACCATGATTACCCGCTGATTCGGTTTGCGACGGGCGATCTGTCGGCAACGCTTGCGGGTATCAGCCCTTGTGGCCGCACAAATATGCGCATCAAAGGCTGGATGGGGCGGGCGGATCAGACCACCAAAATCAAGGGCATGTTTGTGCGCCCCGAACAGGTCGCCGCGCTGGTGGCCGCGCACCCCGAAATCGTCAAAGCGCGCGTGATCGTTGATCGGATCGGCGAGCAAGACACCATGCTGGTGCAGGTCGAGGCCGAAAATGCCAATGCAGATGCCATCGCTAAAACCGTGCAATCACTGCTGAAACTGCGCGGAAAAGTCGAGATTTGCGCCATTGGCAGTCTGCCCAAAGACGGTAAAGTTATTGATGATCGGCGGAATTATGACTAAATTTACGGTCGTGACAAATCTGTGATGTTATAACCCGTCTTGGGTTTGCTAGGCTGGCCCCAAGCAAATCGGAGATTAATCATGAAGTTTATTCTTAAAGTCGCCACCATTTTGGTTGTATCGTTGATGGCCGTTCAGGCCAAAGCTGAAAATCTGGCGCTGATTCTATCGTTCCAAGATTATGACAATGGTGCTGATGTCCGAAGCGGAACGTCTAACCATGACGCTTTAGTACGCGCCTATCGTGCTGCTGGATATCGGGTTTTTGACGCCGAAGACCGTGATCGCCGCCAGCTTCAACGCCCCATCAGTCAGTTTGTTCAAAACATTAGCCGTGCAGATAATGCGGTGATCCATATCACTGGCCATGTGATTCATTTTGGGAATAGTAATTGGCTGTTGCCGGTTGATGCCACCGCTGGCTCGGTTGCTGATCTTGAATTTGACGGGGTATCGCTTGATTTTCTGCTAGAGCTACTGGCTGTGAAACCGGACCAATCGGTGATGTTTCTAGGTCTTGCGGATCGTAATTTTGCAAATATCGCTGGGGCAACCCGTGGGATATCGGTTTCTAACTTGCCAGATGGTGTGCTGTTGATTTCTGGTGGTTATCGCAACCTTTCACGGTCGGTACTGAATGATTTCCTTGATCGGGGTACGCCGGTTGTGGATGCGCTGCAAAATAATATCCGCGCTTTGACCGTGCAGGGGGATATCCCGTTTCGGCTTGTGCTTGGCAATGGTCAGCCTGTGGCGCCGGCGGTTGATACAGCCGAAGAAATTCAACAGGCGCTTGGTTTGAACCGTCGTCAACGCCGCGCCATTCAAACTGACCTAACTTTGCTTGGCTTTGGGCTTGGCTCGGTTGATGGTGTGTTGGGAAATGCCACCCGTCGCGCAGTGCGCCGTTGGCAGCAAGATCAACGCTTAACCGCAACCGGATACCTGACCCGCCAGCAAATCACGTTGCTTGACCAACTTTCTGCAGCGCGTCGGTCTGAGACTGAATACGAAGACCGCTCGTTTTGGGCGCGCTCAGGTGCAGGTGGTGACCAGACCGGTTTGCGCGCGTATCTAAACGCTTATCCCAGTGGGCTGTTCGCCGAACGCGCCCGAAACGAGCTGGAAGCGTTTGAGCAAAACAACGATATTGATGAATGGGCACGGGCGGCGCGATTGAACACGCTCGAATCCTACGAGCGGTATTTGCGCCGTTTCCCTGGTGGTATCTACAGCCGTCTTGCCAAGGTACGGATACAGGAGCGTGGCGCGAATAATGAACCCGAAGTAAACAACAATGCGCAACGGGCAGAGGAACAGCTGCGTCTTGATCGGACATCGCAGATGCTGATCGAGATCAGGTTGTCGGCGCTTGGCTATCGGGTTGGTACTGCTGACGGGGTGTTTGATGACACAACGCGGCAGGGGATTCGGCGGTACCAACGTGACCGGAATATGCCGGTCACCGGATATGTTTCGGCGCAGGTAATTCGCGCCTTACTGCTGAACCGTTAAGCGAGGGGCCGGGCCGATACATCCCGCCTATGCCCGTAATATCGGCCACAACGAGGCCACCAAAAGCAGCGCCATTGTGATGTTGAAAACCCGCAAATTGCGCGGGTTCGATAGCACTTTGCGAAAATTCTGACCAAGGATTACCCAGAACGAAATCGTCGGAAAGTTCACGCACCCAAAAATTACCGAGACCATCGCAACTGTGCGAAAATCACCCGTTGGCGCATAGACGGTCAAGGCCGTCGTGGCCATCGCCCATGCTTTGGGATTCACCCACTGAAACGCCGCTGCTTGCCAAATGCTCAGTGGTTTTGCCCCAGAATTTTCAGTTTTTGGCGCTGACGCATTGGCGATTTTCCACGCCAGCCACAGCATATACGCCACGCTCAGAATTTTTAGTGCCAAATGGATCGACGGGTATCGGTCAAACAGCTGTACCAACCCAAGGCCCAGAATCAGCGACATCAACACAAACCCCGTTGAAATACCGATCATATGCGGCAAAGATCGTACCACGCCAAAATTAACCCCAGACGCCAGTAGCATCAGGTTATTTGGCCCCGGCGTGACGGAGCTAACAAAAGCAAAAGTGATAAGCGCAGATACAATTTCATAAGTCATATCGCAATAATACGCTGGATCTCGGGAAAATAGGTTGCGAATTACGCGAAATATGCGCATATTTAGCAATATATGGATGTAAATGATAAAATAACCGCGCATATATTGCGTGAGCTTTCGACGAATGGGCGGCTAACCAATGTTGAACTGGCTGATCGTGTCGGGTTGTCAGCCTCGGCCTGTTTGCGTCGCGTGCAGGAACTGGAGCGCACGGGGGTCATCACCGGTTATTGCGCCCGTCTAAGCCCAGCCGCGATGGGGCGGGGCTTTGTGGCGTATATCGCGGTTGGCCTGTCGTCGCATAACAAAGAATCGATGGAGTTTTTTGAGAAGGCGATCATCAGCGCCCCGCAGGTGGTTGAATGCCATAATATTACTGGCAATGCTGAATATTTACTGCGCGTTGAGGCGGCCGATTTGGCTGCCTATAAGAAATTTCATACCGATTTTCTGGGTGCGCTGCCGAATGTCGTGTCAATTAACACGTCCGTGGTGATGGATTCGCCCAAATGCGATCCAAATTGACATAAAAAAAGCCGCATCGAAATGCGGCCTTTTTAAATTCAGACTTGGTTGCTTCAGCCTTGACGGGCTTTGAACCGAGGCTGTGTTTTGTTAATCACATAAACACGGCCCTTACGGCGAACAACGCGGCAATCGCGGTGACGCGCCTTCAGGGAGCGAAGCGAATTCTTGACTTTCATAGTCTCTCTCCTATCAGCGGCGCGATCTGCGCCTATTAAAAATGGTGGGTATAACTGGGATTGAACCAGTGACCCCTTCGATGTCAACGAAGTGCTCTCCCGCTGAGCTATACACCCGAAAAGCTAACAAACGTCACATTTGCAACGCTCGCCTGCGGTTTCTATAAATTGAGTCGCCCAAGGGTTCAAGGGTCTTTTGCAAAGACTGTGCTTGAACTATAGTCGCCACGTCACGCGTTTAAAGAGGTTCACCGGTGCAGCACCCATTTTCATTAAAAAACCCAAGAAGGGCAACGTCTTGTGCACTGTTTAATGCGGCCCATAGTGGCACGGGCTTTTCAGCCGATTTTCTAGGCGATTCTGTTCTGACCAAGGCTGAACTGCGATCTTCCGAAGATGCGTTCGTTGACCAGTTGATCGACGGGGTTGTTGATTTTGGAGCGCCGCTGCTTACCGCCAATTTCCCCCGTTCTTATATTGATGCAAACCGATCCGCGTCGGAGCTTGACCCCGCCATCATCCAAGACGTGAAGCCCCGTATGATTAACGCGCGTGTGACCGTTGGTCTTGGCGTCATACCGCGCGTCGTTGCCGACGGAAAAAACATTCAACGGGGCAAGATCAGTTTTAGTGATGCTCAGGCGCGGTTGGTTGCGTGTTACCACCCCTATCATGCGATGCTAAAACAACAAATTGACACGCAATATCAACGCTTTGGCATGTGTATTTTGTTTGACTTCCATTCGATGCCGCACGAGGCGATAAAAACAAGTGCTCGGATTCGCGGGCGGCGCCCGCAGATCGTTTTAGGCGATTGTTTTGGAAAGTCTTGTGACCGTTGGATTACTGACAAGGTTGAGGCCCTGTTTACCGATGCCGGATTTGTTGTGGCCCGCAACACGCCGTTTGCCGGCGGGTTTATTACGCAACACTATGGCCAGCCGCGCAAACATATCCACGCTTTGCAGATTGAAATCGACCGGTCATTATATATGGATGAAGTCCAGATTTTGCGGCTACCGGATTTTGAAACCTTCCAAAGCCGCATCGCAAAGGTTACCGCAGATATGGCCGCACTCGGCCCAAACGCACTGAAAATTGCTGCGGAATAAAAAAAGGGGCCATGCGCGTGGCACAGCCCAAGTCTAGGGAGGTATTGACCTCAAGATATTGTGCAGTGCAGCAAAAGTCAAGAAAAAGTTGCGTTCACCGTAAGGAACGCCCTTTCAGGATCGCTTTATCGCCGTATTTCTTACGAATCGCGTCGGTCGCGGCCTCTGCTGCACTGCGTTTTGGTGCGGTAACATCTAACAGATCAGGGCTGGTATCCGCTTGATCTGCGGGGCAAATGCCGCTTAACCCGACACCAATCAACCGAAATGGCCCCTCGGGCAGTTCTTTTTCAAGCATGCGCGCGGCATTCAGGTAGATTGTGTCGGCCAGCTGGGTTGGCGCGTGCAAGGTGATGCGGCGCGACAGTTGTTTGAAATTGCTTTTCTTGAGCTTCAGCGTCACCACAACGCCGGCCAGATCTTTGGTTTTGGCGCGATCAGAAACCTGCACCGCCAGCCGCCAGATATAGCCGTCCAACACCGTTGCATCACCGGTATCGTCATTAAAAGTTGTCTCTTTCGAGATGCTTTTCATCTTGGCTGATGCATTGATTTTGCGATAATCCTGCCCGCGCGCCAGATGCCAAAGCCGACCCCCCATATCGCCGTATTTTTTCAGCAGGTCATCTTTGTCATACCGCAGAATATCACTGATGGTTCTAATGCCGTCACGGCCAAGGGTCTGACGAAACGCAGGCCCGACGCCCCAAATCATCCCAACGGGTTTACCCCGCAGGAAATCGGTTGTTTCGGCTTTGCCAATCACCGACATGCCACGCGGTTTATCTAGATCAGAGGCAATTTTGGCCAAAAATTTGTTATGCGACAGACCAAATGATCCGGTAATGCCGATTTCGTCCTCAATCCGTTTGACCAGTCGGGCCATTTGCGCGGCAGGGGGTTCGTTATGAACGCGAGTGGTGCCGGTCAGGTCCAAAAATGCTTCGTCTAACGATAAGGGTTCAATGATCGGTGTCATGTCGTTCATCATTGCACGTATTTGTTTTGAGACCTCGACGTAAACCGCCATGCGGGGCGGCACGATCTCGGCCTCGGGGCACAATTTTCGCGCTTGAAACATCGGCATGGCTGAACGTACGCCTTTGATGCGGGCAATATAGCACGCCGTGGTCACCACGCCGCGCTTGCCGCCGCCAACAATCAGGGGTTTGTCGCGCAGATCAGGGTTATCGCGTTTTTCAACGCTAGCGTAAAACGCATCGCAATCCATGTGGGCGATAGAAAGTTGCCACAGCTCCGGATGCCGAAACACCCGTGGCGAACGACAATTCGGGCAGCGGCCCGCACCGGCGAATCCGGTGATACAGTCGCGGCAAAGGGCAGGCATCGGGTTTGTCATAACCCGTTAAGAATGCCACAGATCAGCGGTGTTCTCAAGATGTTCTAGTGAAAGCGCGCATTAACCCCGTGGGCTTCTTGCATATTGGCAAGGATTTCCAAGGCGGCGGCTTTGGGGTCGTTTGTTTGCCAGATGGGTCGGCCAACCACGATATGATCGGCGCCTTCGGCAATGGCTTGGGCTGGCGTGGCAATGCGTTTTTGATCACCGATGTCACCACCCGTCATCCGCACGCCGGGGGTGACAATCAACCGATCCTTGGCTTCGGGAAGCTTGCGAATTAACGCGGCCTCTTGCGGCGAGGCAATCACCCCATCAGCCCCTGCCAGAAATGCTTGTTTTGCGCGCTCAACCACAAGGTCATGCACCGCACCGGGTTTCATCAAGGCAAGATCAAGGTCGCTGCGTTCTAACGAGGTCAGGATTGTAACCGCCAGAATTTTTGTGTCTTTTTCACCACGTCCAGCCACCGCCGCACGAACCACATGCGGGTCGCCGTGAACGGTCAGGAAATCCAGATCAAACTGCGCCAGCCCACGCACCGCCGTTTCAATGGTTGCCGGAATATCAAACAGCTTCATATCCAGAAAAATGCGTTTGCCTTCTTCTTTCAGCTCATTCGCAAGGGCCAAACCGCCACCGGTTAGCATACCCAACCCGATTTTATAAAACCCGACCGTGTCGCCCAGTTTCTCGGCCAATTTCAACCCCGCCAAGGCATCAGGCACATCAAGGGCAACAATAAGGCGATTGTCAGGTTTGGTCATCTTTCAACTCCGGCATGATTTCGCCGCTTAATACGTTAGCCGAGGCAGGCTCGTCAAAGGGTTCAGGGGTATTGCCGTAAATAATTCGCATATCGGGTTCTTCGGTGCAATACATATGCACCCAGATATAGGCATGGTAAAACAACGCGACCGCCAGTGCATTCTGTGAATCAAACAGTAGCGCGATCCCCCAAAAGCCGGTGAAAACGATCGAATACATCGCGTTGGGAAAATATTTGAACGCGCCTTTGTTAACCATTGGCAGATTGGCATATTCATCAAAAAAATGATCTCCGCCGAGGGCACGGTTGATGGTGAAATATTTGAGTACCGAGTGCATAGCCCAAGCAGCTGGCAATATCAGGATGATACCAAGGATGAAATTGAAACTACCGCTGCCCGAAAGCGAGCCATAGTCAAACAACCCAACCAGAATAATCGACAGCGGACGCGCAGCCATAAACGGAAGGAATATAGTGCCCCAAACCTTTAGCGCTCTGTCTCCAAAAATGTTAACCATCGTATTGCGATGCAACTGCAACCGGAAAACCACGGCGACCATGATTTGATGAACAACGGCAATGGCAATCGCCAGATAGGCCCAAATGCGCGTATTGTCGTTCAATAATCCCACAGCGCCCGAGATCAAAAGGATCACCAGCATGGCGTGCTGAGCTTGGCCGTGAAAAATCTCCCTTTTCGGGGTTCTTGCGCGAATTTCTTCCAGACTTCTCATCAGGTTCTCCCTTTTTCCGGCGACCCTAGCAGAAACGTTGAAATGTGCAATTCCAAGGCCTTGCAACCCCGTTGAAAACAACCATTTATAGTCAAAGGGTCATGCCAAAATGGGTGGCCCAATATCGAGGCCATGTTTGGCGTGCCATTTGGGCGCTGGTTGCATGGATGCTTAACAGGAGAATACTATGAATTTTGAGAAATTCACCGAACGGTCGCGCGGTTTTGTACAGGCGGCCCAAACCATTGCCACACGCGAAGAACACCAGCGGTTTTTGCCCGAGCATTTGCTGAAAGCATTGCTTGATGACGATCAGGGGCTTGCGGGCAACTTGATTAACGCCTCGGGTGGGGATTCGGTGCGCGCATTTGCTGACGTGACAGCGGCGGTTGATAAGTTGCCGAAAGTTTCAGGCGATGGGCAGTTATATTTGGACGGCCAAACCAACAAAGTTTTGATCGAGGCTGAAAAGCTGGCCGAAAAGGCCGGTGACAGCTTTGTCACCGTTGAACGGCTGCTAACCGCGCTGGCGATTGTGAAATCTGAGGCTCAAAAAGCCC
>JAESRG010000031.1 GCA_016764785.1 Paracoccaceae bacterium | reverse complement strand
CTGGCAGAAATCGCGCAACGCGCTGATGCCCAATCTGCCGATCGAAGTTCTGCGTGGCCGCGTTAAACGCGCCAAAGAAATCGGGCTTGATTACAAATCTTACGCCTCTATTCGTGCCGCCAGCGGCCATGATGTAATTGCGTTTTTGTTTTCCAGTAACGCGTTGCGGGCCTTTGTGAAATCGCCCCAAATACCGGATGATCGGCTGCAACAGCTAAACAACGTGCAAGATTGCGCCCGTTTGGCGGCAACCCTGCAACCCTTATCGCCCGAGGCGTTTATGGCTGCCCTGCCCAACGACCCCGCCCCGCTGTTCAACCAGATTTTCGCCGCGCCAAATTTCACCAGCACATGGTCGCAAACCCGTGAGACGCTTTTGACTGGCCTGCGCGCCGACAAACTGCCGCGCAACGGCGTTGTGGTTATCGGGGATACCACACAGGAGCGCGCTTGGTCCGAAGCCGCACGATTGGCCGGATATCTGAGCGCAGACAGGTTTTTCACCTCGGCTACGCAGCCCTGACAGCGCTGGCCATTGCGGCCAATCTGGGCTAATAAAAGACTAGATCATGCCCAGATCAACGGAGGCCCCAATGCCACAAAACACCGAAATAAAAATCAGTCCGGTTGAGGACATCATCAACGAGGCCCGCAACGGCCGCATGTTCATTCTGGTCGACCACGAAGACCGTGAAAATGAGGGCGATCTGGTCATTCCCGCGCAAATGGCTACGCCGGATGCGATCAATTTTATGGCCACACACGGGCGCGGATTGATCTGCCTAACATTGACCGGCGAACAGATTGAACGGCTTGGCGTGCCAATGATGACCAGCTCTAATTCATCACGGCACGAAACCCCATTTACCGTGTCGATTGAGGCATCTGAGGGCGTCACAACCGGCATTTCCGCCCACGACCGCAGCCATACCGTCGGCATCGCCATCAACCCACAAGTTCGTACCGTTGAAATTGCCACCCCGGGTCATGTGTTTCCGCTGCGCGCCCGCGAAGGTGGGGTGCTGGTGCGGGCTGGTCATACCGAAGCTGCAACCGATATCTCACGTCTTGCGGGCCTGAACCCTTCGGGCGTGATTTGCGAAATCATGAACGACGACGGCACCATGGCGCGCTTACCTGACCTGATGGTTTTTGCGAAAAAACACGGCCTGAAGATCAGCACAATTTCCGACTTGATCGCCTATCGCCACCGACACGATAATCTGGTCGTGGAAACCGAAACCCGTGAGGTCACATCAGAATTTGGCGGCAACTGGACCCTGCGCAGTTTCAAAGACACCACCACCGATGTTGAACATATCACCCTGACCAAAGGCGATATTTCCGGCACTGCGCCAGTTCTGGTGCGCACCCATGCGTTGAATCCGCTGGAAGATGTGCTCGGCCTTGGCCCCGCCGCTGCGGATGAACTGCCAAAGGCCATGCAGATCATCGCCGATGCGGGCCGTGGAGTGATTGTGCTGTTTCGCAATCAGGGCGACCGGATTGCCCCGCAGGCCGACAGCTCTGACACCTTGCGGCAAACCGGCATCGGCGCGCAAATTCTGTCGACCATGGGCCTGACAAATATCACCTTGCTAACGGATAACCCGATGCCAAAAATCATCGGGCTGGATGCGTACGGCATCACTATTTCCGGCACCCATCCAATTCATAAAGGCAGCTGATATGGCACAATCAGAACCGCACCACACGCTTGACGCGCCAAAATTTGACACGACAACACATTTGTTGATCGTGGTCTCGCCCTATTACAAAGCCATCAGCGACCAGCAGGTCAAAGGGGCGATCCGCGCGATTGAGGCTTCGGGGGCGACTTACGAAATCGTCAACGTCCCCGGCGCGCTGGAGATCCCCACCGCCATCGGGCTGGCGCGCGCATCGAGGCGATTTGACGGTTATGTGGCGCTTGGCTGCGTTATTCGCGGCGAAACCACGCATTATGACACGGTCTGTAACGATTCATCGCGCGCCTTGACCCAGCTGGGGCTTGAAGGCCTGTGTCTCGGCAACGGAATCCTGACGGTTGAAAACATGGCGCAAGCCAAAGCGCGGGCGGATGCCTCGGGGCAAAACAAGGGAGGCGGCGCGGCAGAGGCGGCGCTCGTTCTGATATCGCTATCGCGCCGCTTTACAAACCCCGCGAAGGGCCGTATTGCACCGAGTTCCGACCATATTCTCATGGCCGGAGAGCCAAAAAACGACCAAGGAACTGCCTGATGTCTGACAGCCGCGACGCCAAACGCGCCAAATCCCAACAAAAGAAGTCTACTGCACGGTTGTTTGCGGTGCAGGCATTGTTCCAAATGGAGGCATCCGACGCCCCGCTGGAGGACGTTCAGGCCGAATTTGAGGAGCATCGTTTTGGTGCTGAAATCGACGGTGATGTCTATGCCGAGGGTAATCTTGAATTGTTCCGCGGCCTGACATTTGCTGCGGTGAAAAACCAAGCTGATATCGACCAATTAACCGATCGTGCATTGGTGGCCAAATGGCCAATTGACCGTATTGACCCAACTTTGCGCGCGGTTTTCCGTGCTGCCGGTGCTGAGATTCTAACGCTGAAAACCCCGCCAAAAGTCGTCATTTCGGAATTCGTAGACGTGACCAAAGCTTTTTTCCCCGAGGGAAAAGAAGCCAAGTTCGTAAACGCAGTGCTGGACCACATGGCGCGTGAGGCAAAACCCGAGGCTTTTTAATGACATCGGACCACAAAACACTAAGTTTTTATGATACCGAAGCGCAGAAATACGCCAAGTGGTCCGAACCCTCAAAGCCCGATGCCCGTATCCAGAGGATGATAGCGCGCCTGCCTAAGGCTGGGCATTTGCTTGATTTTGGCTGCGGCGCGGGCTGGGCTTCCAAGGCATTTTATGACGCCGGTTTTATCGTTACTGCGCTCGATGCATCAAAAGGTTTGATCGATCAACTTTCGCAACATTCCAGCATTACAACGCGGCTTGCCAGCTTTGATATGCTTGACGATGATCGGGCTTTTGACGGCGTCTGGGCCAGTTTTTCACTGCAACATGCGCCGCGTGGCCAAATGCCCAACATTCTGCGCCGTGTCTTCAATGCGCTGAAACCAAACGGTGTTTTGTATATTGGCGTGCAAAAAGGCCCCGAAACCATTCGCGATTCTTTGGGGCGTCTATACGCGCATTACCAGATTGACGAGATGACCGCGCTGCTGAAAACCGCAGGGTTCCAGCACATTCAGATCACGGTTGGCAGCGGCAAAAACTATGACGGCACGCCAACCGAAAACCTGAATATCGAGGCTGAAAAACCGGCCTGATTAGTGGTGACGCGCGCCTTGGCGCTCCAATTCACGCTGAATATCTTTCACGTCAACCTGCGCCAACGGCTTGCCCGATTTCACCGATAACGCGGCCGCGATTCCCGCGCCCTGCCCTGTTACCGCGCAACAAGCCATATTTCGGGTGGCGGCGTGGCTATCACGGTCGCCCCCCGTGGCACGCCCCGAAACCAACAGGTTTTCAACAGATTTGGGCAGCAGATTCCGATACGGAATTTGGAAATACCGGCCCGTGGTCGGCAAAATCAGAATGCCATAACCATCAATGAATTCCGGAAAAATGCCGATACTGTCGTCAAACCGCCCCTGTTCACGCACATCATTTGAGGTCATATTATACAGGCAATCAACCTTGCGGGTATCGCGAATGCCGATCGACATGCCAAAATTCCGCAGCCGAATACCGTCACAGCCGGGGGTGTAGCGCCGCAGCGCCTCAATCGCCAACATGGTTTGACGGCGGCCCTCGATCTCAAATTTTGTCAGGCTATCGGGGTCAGTTCCGTCGCATTCATCCATATGAATAAGGTTCATATAGGTCAGTTCGCCAGTGTCATGTACCGCGCCCCAAGTGCCAGCAATGGTGTTCAAATTCGCCGGAATTAGCCCGTCTTTGATGGCCTGATCGAACGGTTTTTTCAGGAACGGCGAGAACATCTCGTCTTCCTTGCCAGAGGTCTCGATCGCCCATTCACCACCGCCCCCCCAATCGGCATAGGTTTGTGGATCAGCCTTGATCCCCTCCATAAATTTGGCCTTATCAACCCCAGCAACGTGGAACATCACAGACGCCGCCATCATGTCTTCTTTTGGCGTCATAAATGTACGCGCACCGGCACGTTGAATCACGTCTGCATCACCGGTGGCGTCGATCACTCGTTTGGCCAAAATCGCCTCACGGCCAGCTTTGGATTCGGTGATAATACCGACAATTTTATTGCCCTCCATGATGGGGGCAACAAACTGGCGGTGCAGCATCGGGCGAATGTTGGGTTCGTCCAAAACCAGCCGGTCAGCGACCAGCTTAAACCCCTCAGAATCGATCTCGTATGACAGGGATTGGGATTCAGGAACCGCAGCGCCCATTTCCTTGGATTTTTCCTCAAATTCTCGCGCTATCCCGTTGGATTCAATGGTTTCTTCGTGGCGATACCAGTGCATCCCTTCAACGCCAACAACGGTTAAATTACCGCCAAAACAGCCGAAACGTTCAACCAGTGCGACCTGCACACCGGCGCGCGCCGCAGCAAGTGCAGCAGGCAAACCGCCGGGGCCAGAACCCACAACAAGCACGTCGGTTTCATGCACGATATCAATCTCGCGGGCGGGTTCGGTAACGGTATGGGCCATATCATTTTCCTGTAGTATCTGGACTCTCAGCAAAGAACCTAAGACAAATAAATCCAACTTCATAATGAATTTTTTAGGAACGTCCCATGAGCTATAAAAACCTGCTGTCCCATATCAAAAAAACCACTGCGCTGGAGCAGGTTTCGGGCTTGCTGGGCTGGGATCAGGAGACCCAAATGCCACCAAAAGGCGGCGTGCAGCGGGCCGAACATATGGGTGCATTGGAATCGGTTTTGCACGCGCGCCGCACCGATGAGCGGATACCGGACTGGATCGCGGCCATTGATCAATCGGGGCTGAACGCAGTTGAAAAGACCAACATTTCCGAAGCCCAGAAATCATACGACAATGCCACCAAAATTCCGGCCGATCTGGCCGAGGCACTGGCACGGTTGGCAGCCGAAGCCCAAGGCATTTGGGCCAAAGCCCGTGCTGCTGAGAATTTCAAAGATTTCGCCCCGACCCTAACCAAAATGGTCGACCTGAAACGCGAAGAAGCCAGCGCGCGCCAATCCAGCAACACGCCGTTGTATGACGCCCTGATGGGCGATTACGAACCCGAGATGAGCAGCGAAGTCATGGCTGAGCACCTGTCACTGCTGCGGGTTGGCTTGACCGACCTTCGCGGACGGATCGCCGAGTCTGGTCGCGCCCCCGTTAAGCTGGCGGGACATTTCACCGAAGAATTGCAAATGACTTTTGCGCGGACATTGCCGTCGATGTTTGGCTATGACTGGGACGCTGGTCGCATGGATATGGCCGTGCATCCGTTTTGCTCGGGTCACGGCGGTGATGCTCGGATCACCACACGGGTCAGCGAAATCAACCCGTTTGACTGCATCTATTCGACCATCCACGAGGTCGGCCATGCGGTCTATGAACAAAACATTACCGACGCTGACACGATGGCCCCGGCGCATAAATATGCCTCGATGGGGGTGCACGAATCGCAAAGTCGGATGTTTGAAAACCAAATTGGTCGCAGCCGCGCGTTTTGCGGGTATCTGTTTCCGAAAATGATTGAGGCCTTTGGCGACATTGGCGTCGACAACGCCGACGACTTTTATGCCGCCGTCAACAACGTAGAAAGCGGCTTTATTCGCACCGAATCCGATGAGGTGCATTACAATCTGCACGTCATGATGCGCTTTGATCTGGAACGCGCGCTGATCAGCGGCGACCTGTCGGTCAACGATCTTGAGGCCGCATGGAACGACCGTTTCAAAGCCGACTTTGGCCGCGAAGTCACCACCCCGGCGATGGGGGTTCTGCAAGATGTGCACTGGTCGGTCGGTTTGTTTGGCTATTTTCCAACCTATTCTTTGGGCAATATCTATGCGGCAGAACTGTTCCAAACGATGCAGGGTAAAATCGATAACCTCGACACAAAAATCGCCGCCTGTGAGCTGGCAGAGCCGATCAAATGGCTGAATGACAACATTCACACCCACGGCCGCACCATCGCCCCAGCAGCGCTAATCGCCAACGCTTGTGGCCATGAGCCAACGGAATCAGCGTTACTGACGTACCTGAACAATAAATTTGGTGAGCTGTACAACCTATAACCGCCGAGCCGCAGGCGAGGCCACGCCCAACCTGTCGCCCTCTCTCCGGAACGGAGGTGGGGCAGCGGGCGGGAGCCGTGATTATATTGGCGTTTTCTTCAATCGTGATTTGCGCAGCACCCCAGCCTGTTCGAGCACCGGATAGGCCACCGCAGTTATATGCGAATGAATGCGCCGTTGATCGCGCAGAATATCCATATGTAGCGATGATGTGGTCAGGCTTTCCATCCGCCCCTCTTTCAAGCGTTCCAGATGCGCCTGTACAAAACTGTTTTGCATCTTGTTAACTCGGGTTTTATCTTTAATCAGCTGCCGCGCGATTTGCACATCACCCGACATAAACACACTGATCGCCAGCGTCAGATTGGTCGTTAGGCGTTTGTTCAACGTCAACAGATCTGCCAGCCCTTCTTTTGAAAATCCGACCTCCATCTTCGATCGTTTTTCCAACGCCCCCAGCAGGCTTTCAGCAATGTCGGCCATGTGTTCCAAATTGGTGGTGAACATCAAAATCTCAACCACGCGATTGCTTTCCGGTGGGTCAATTTCCAACCGCGAAATACGAGTCACATAAGATTTTATCTCGTCGTAAAGCATGTCCACGCGGTCATCCAATTCGATCAAATCATCAACCTTGGTGTAATCGTCGTTTTCCAGACAGTCCGTGACCCCGCGCAGCATCTGGTCGACAACCTCGGCCATTCGGGCGACTTCCCGAGTGGCGCAGGCAAGGCCCAGCACTGGGGTATTGACCGCGTTTTCATCCAGAAATCTGGGCTGGTCATCGTCATTATCCTGAAGCGGCGAGCTAGCGATAAGTTTGGTCCAGATGTTGCCCGCGATATGCACCACAGGCAGAAAAATAATCGCCAACCCCAGATTAAACGCAGTGTGGAAATTCACCACCATACGGGCCGGATTTTCGCCAAAATTCGCCAGATAGGGCTGAATGACCCCGATAAACGGCAGCATAAGCACCACGCCGATCACCTTAAAGCTGGCATTGCCAAAAGTCACCCGCCGGGCCAGATCTCCCTCGGTCAAAGTGGCCATAATTGGCGGAATAGTGCCGCCCAAATTGGCACCAAGCACCAGCATAAACGCCAGATCAATGGTAATAATACCGCCCAATGCAAAGCTCATCACCAGCAATACAATCGCGAGACTTGAATGCGCCACCCATGTCAATATTGCGGCCAACAAAATTGCAATCAATGGTTCGTCGGTCAGCGAGCTGAACAGCTCAGCCAGCATTCCCGAATCGCGCAGGGGTTCCGAGGTTTGCACGATCAATGACAGTGCCAATAGCATCAAACCAAGGCCAAAAACCGACCGCCCGATCTGCCGCGTACGGCTGGAGCGATTCTTTCCGTGCAGCACCAACCCAGTTGCGGCCAGAATAAAGGGCAGAATACTGAGGTCAAAAGACAGTATCTGGGCCACCACCGTGGTGCCAACATCCGCCCCCAACATCACCGCCAAAGCTGCGGTCAGGGCGATCACCCCGCGACTGGCAAATGATGAAATAATCAACGCAGTTGCCGTGCTACTTTGCACAATCAACGTCACAAAAATGCCGGAAACAAAAGCACTTAGCCGATTTGATACCGCCCGACCGATGATGCGCTGCAATTCACCGCCAAAGGCCCGGATGATGCCAGTACGCACCATGTAAAGCCCCCATAAAAGGATGCTGACCGATCCGACTAACCTAAGTAAAGATTCTGTTGCGCTCATCTCACTACCCCGACAAATTTGTTCTGTCTGTTTTTAAACATTTTTTGCAGACTGGTCTATTATTTTACAAAAGAACAGATAAATCTTAAAAACTTGCTATTTTAATTCATTTGAGGCATTACCCTGCCTTCTTTATTACAATGGACTTATTGCTGTGCTTATCCGACTTATTTCTTCATTTCTGTTACTGACGCTGCTGGCCAACTGCGCCCCGTCTCCGATGGAAACAACACTATCATCGTCAGGCTATACGCCTTCAGACCACGCTTGCCTGAGCGAAGCCCTATATCACGAAGCCCGCGGCACTGGCCCCGATGGCCTGCGCGCCGTCGGAGAAGTTATTCTAAACCGTGCCACCGATACCCGTTTTCCCGGCGATATTTGCGGCGTTATCGACCAACGTTATAACGGCTCATGCCAATTTTCCTATCGCTGTGACGCTATTCCCAACGACGTATATAACGAAACAACTGAACTTGAGCGCATTCAGGCCATCGCCATGATTCTTTTGACTGACCGTCGGCAAGACATGACCAGCGGCGCGTTATATTTTCATGCAGCCAGCATGACGCCGGGCTGGTTTGCAACGCTTAGCCCACGCGGACAATACGGCGGAAATATTTTCTATCGATAGCGCTCGGCTTGCTTGAATTTGCGTGTTGATTCCTGTTAAATATTCGGCATGGCAAAACTGTATTTCAACTATTCGACGATGAACGCAGGCAAAAGCACCATTCTTTTGCAGGCTTCTTATAACTATAACGAACGCGGGATGCAGACCTATCTGCTGACGGCCCAGCTTGACAATCGCGCCGGCGAAGGCCGCATTGCCAGCCGTATTGGCATTGGCGCGGCGGCAGATATGTTTGCACCTGATGATGATCTTTTTGCCAAAATCTCGGCGCGGCGGGACCAAGGCAACGTTGCCTGTGTATTTATCGACGAAGCCCAGTTTCTATCGAAAGATCAAGTTTGGCAACTTGCAACTGCGGTCGATGATCTGGGCGTGCCCATCATGTGTTATGGTCTGCGGGTTGATTTTCAGGGAGAGCTATTCCCCGGTTCTGCCGCCCTGCTTGCGCTGGCCGATGAAATGCGCGAAATCCGCACCATATGCACCTGCGGAAAAAAAGCCACGATGGTTATCCGGCAAGACGCAAACGGCCAGGTCATCAAAGATGGCGATCAGGTCTTGATCGGCGGCAATGACACCTATGTGTCCCTGTGCCGCCGCCATTGGCGAGAAGCGGTTAAGGCCTAAACCAATTTATTTGGTGGCGCAATTCCCTGAAAATAGGCCACAAGATTATCGATGGCGCACATCCCCATCGCGTTGCGCGTCTCAAGCGTAGCGCTGCCAATATGTGGCAGTAGTGAAACGTTGACCAAATCTCGCAGGGCTTGTGGAACTTCTGGTTCATTCTCAAAAACATCCAGACCAGCTCCCGCGATCAGATTCTGTTGCAGAGCCTCGATCAACGCTGTTTCATCGATCACTTCACCCCGGGCAGTATTCACCAGATATGCTGTATTTTTCATCAACGCCAGACGACTGCGTGAGATCGTATGGCGATTATCTGCGCCTCCGGGCAGGTGCAGAGAGACAACATCGGACATCTCCATCAGATCCTCGATTGTCGCAACAGCTTGCGCGCCAGGGATTTTGACATTCTCGATTTTCGAGCGGTTAAAATAGGCGATTTTCATGCCAAAGCCGAAATAGGCGCGTGTGGCAACTGCCTGCCCGATCCGGCCCATCCCCAATATCCCCAGTGTTTTGCCGCGCAACGACATGCCAAGGCCGGATACCAGATCAAAACCGCTCCAGTCACCGCGCCGCAGGGTGTTTTCATGCTCCCAAGTGCGGCGGGTGACATTTAGCATCAGCGTCATGGCAATATCGGCGGTCGCATCAGTCAGGACATCGGGGGTGTTGGTGACAATGATGCCGTGATCGGCGGCGGCGTCCAAATCAATATGGTTCACCCCTACACCAAAATTTGCAACGATCTTGGCGCGCCCGTGAGCGCCTGCTTCCATGACCTCTGCATCCATATTGTCGCCCAGGGTCGCCATTACCCCGTCTGCCATCTTCATGGCTTCGACGAGTTTTGCGTTACTGAAAGGCTTATCCGAGGCGTTGAAAGAAACTGTAAAAATTTTCTTAAGACGCTCTTCCACCGCAAATGGCAGCTTGCGCGTCACAATAATACGTGGCTTTGACATAGTATCTCCTAGTGCATTCGACCGCCCAGCGGTACGTCTTTTTCCGGTGTTAGCAATACAATATCACCCTTGGCATCCGGTACGCCCAGCAATAAAAACTCGGACATGAACTTTCCAATTTGGCGAGGTGGAAAATTCACCACACCAAAGACCAATAGCCCGGCAATATTGTCGGGCGAATAATGTTTTGTAATTTGCGCCGAAGTCTTTTTCTCGCCAATTTCGGGCCCGAAATCAACCCAAACTTTCAGCGCTGGTTTACGTGCTTCGGGGTATGGCTCAGCCCGAATAACACGGCCAACCCGAATATCGGTCTTGAGAAATGTATCAAAATCTAGCATTTGCGGGCCCCAATGACTGAACCGCAATAGGAATGCCGCTATGCATAAATTGCAAGCGGCATTCAGTTTTTTAAGCTATTTAGTAGACTTTTTAGCAATATCCTGGAACTCTTTTACAGATTCCTGAACGCGTGTTGTAACAATTTCCATTGCGTCCGCATTTGCTTTCTGAGCACCGGTGGCCAGTTCACCCATGTTTTTCAGGGCTTTTTCGAATGCGGATTTAGCAGCTTCGCTTTGTGCAGTCATGCTTTCGGCATCCATTTTAGGCGCTTCAACACCGGAAAACTTAGCCTGCGCTTCTTTCATTGTGGTTTCGAAAACTTCGACCTGTTTGGTGAAAAGTTCTTGATAAGATGCTGCTGCGGCTTTGTTGGCTTCGACCAGCGCTTCCATGTTTTTCTTTTGGCCTGCAATCAGCTCATCAGTGTTGCCGGGCATTTTGCCGCCGGAAAAACCCGAAGCAAAATCATTATTCTTAAAAAACTCGGTCATTTTGTCGATGTTAAACGGGAAGTCTTTAGGATCAAACATAGCATTACCTTTCTGGGTAAATAGGATTACCTCAAAATGGTGCAGTGCAACATAGATGTCAAGAGGTCTATTTTTGCAGCTCTTTGCTTCGTGCCGTTGCGGCACCAATGGCGCGGTTCATCAGGTCGGGCAGTTCGTTCATCAAGACAGCCAGCGCGGCGGCGGTTGTTCCGCCGGGGCTGGTCACATTGACGCGTAATTGCGCCGGATCTTCGTCAGCTTGTTCTGCCAGCACCCCTGCCCCGGCAACCGTAGCCTTCGCCAGCTGAAACGCCAATTCTGTTGATAAACCTTGTGCAATACCAGCAGCAGCCATGGTTTCAACCAGATGAAAAACATACGCGGGCCCAGAGCCTGAAAGCGCGGTTACCGCATCCATCTGGTCTTCGCTATCAAGAAGGACAGTTTGCCCAACAGCAGATAACAGCGCCTCAGCGGTCTGCATCATGCCTGTTGTGACATTGCTGTTGCCGATCAGGGCCGTAATCCCCATACCGATTGCGGCGGGTGTATTGGGCATCGCCCGAATAATCGCGCGCTCAGCCCCTAATACATCTTCAAATTTTGCAATCGGCGTTCCGGCTGCAATCGACAGATATATGGTTGATCCGCCCCCGCAGGAAATAAGTTGTGGCAACGCGTCGCCCATCATCTGTGGCTTAACCGCAATAATACAAATCGCTGGGTTAACCGGCAGCTCGACGTTCAGGTTTAGCCCCAAGCCCGCAAGCTCCTGCACGCGTTCCGACGGAAACGGGTCCAATATCCAAACAGATGACAGCGGAAAGTCGTTTTTCAACCATCCCTCCAGCATTGCGGAACCCATTTTACCGCAGCCCAGCAAAACAAGACCGTTTGACGCAACAGTTTCAGGAATCATCGTATTTCCAGTTCAAAATTAGGCATGCCCATAGGCATGGTCAAAGGCAATACGCATGGCTTGTTTCGGGCTTTCGCCCCCCCAGCAAACCAGCTGAAACGCCGGATAGAAACGCTCACAATCCGCGATGCAATCTGTCACCATGCTATTAATTTGCGCACCCGACGCCACGGCCCCGCCACAAAGGTTAAGACCATAGCGAAACACCATCGCCTTTTCCTCGGGCCACAGGGTGAACGACCCAGACCAGCATTTATCGTTCGCCAAATCGAGCACATTATATAGCTTTGGTAATGTTTCTTTGGGCGGATCAAGATCAAAGGTGCAAACAAGTTTCAAAATTTCATCGGCTTCTGACCACACAAGACTAAGCGAATAGTTCCGCCAATTTCCCTCGATCACCATCGCGATCTGATCGTCGCCAACCCTGTCAAAATCCCATGCGTTCAGCTCTGCCAGTGTTTCGACAAGATCAATGGGATGCAAATCATCCCTTTCCAGAAAATGCTGAACCGCGTCCATAATGTTTCCCGCAAGATTATGATGTCTCCGCGAATTGTAGCGGAATAATCATCTAGGCATACTATATATGGTGCGCACAAAATTATGCGCTGTAAAGCGATTCGTTGACCAAGGAAAAATTGCGCGGGAATCTTACTTTTTCTTAGCCTCAAGGGCTTCGATCCGCGCCAGCAAAGCCGCGTTTTCTTCACGGGCTTTTTGCGCCATGGCCTGCACAGCCTCAAATTCCTCACGGGTGACGAATTCCCGGTCAGCCAGCCAGCGGTCCATCATCGACTTAGCCGCGGTTTCGGCTTCAGTCCGCGCACCTTGCGCAACCCCCATAGCATTGGACATTAGTTTCGACATATCATCAAAAATACGGTTGCGCGTTTGCATATCAGGCTCCTGTTAATGCTGACAGATATATATGCGCGCGATCATCATTTGCCAAGCACCACAATTGAGATTAGGTGTTTTAGAACCAATCCTGATACGGACGATATCATGCTTTTTATCATTCAATTCCCGAATATTTCGCCAGACATATTTTCAATCGAGATTTTTGGCACAACCTTGGCGCTGCGCTGGTATGCACTGGCCTATATCGCCGGTATCCTTTTTGGCTGGCAATATATCGTAGCTTTGGTCAAACGCGATCGGCTGTGGATCAACGCACCAATGGCCGCGCGGCAAGTCGAAGATCTGATGACGTGGATGGTGGTCGGCATTATTGTCGGCGGGCGTCTCGGGTTCGTTTTGTTCTATAATTGGGGATACTATTCTCAGAACGTCATAGAAATAGCAAAAGTCTGGAACGGCGGCATGTCGTTCCACGGCGGGCTGTTAGGCGTCATTATCGCAGCGCTGTTATTCAGCTGGCGCAATAAATTATCATACCTAAGTGTCGGAGACGCGGTGGCCGCGGGTGCCCCCCTTGGCTTGCTTTTTGGACGTATTGCCAATTTCATCAACGGAGAGCTGTGGGGCCGCCCCAGCGATGCAAGCTGGGCGGTTATTTTCCCAAGCGATGTGGCCCAATCATGCCCGCTTGATTGGGGAATAGTTTGCGCACGCCACCCAAGCCAATTGTACGAGGCCGCGCTAGAAGGCGCTGTGCTATTCATTTTGATGGGCTGGTTTATCTGGCGTAAAGGTGGGTTCAAGGTACCCGGCCGGATGATCGGAATATTTCTAGCAGGGTACGGGATCGCACGATTTATCGTTGAATTCTTCCGCGAACCCGACGAACAGTTCCTAAACGCCAATGCACTGGGACATGTCGTTAGTATTGGCGACATCGGCGTAACGATGGGCCAATTGCTATCGTTACCGATGATCCTTGGTGGCATTTTGCTGCTCAGCTTAGGGAAAATGCGAAAGTGACCGCGCTCGCCAGTATTATCCGCGATGAAATTCAAGCCAACGGGCCGATGTCGATTGCCCGTTATATGATGCTGTGTCTAAGCCATCCCGAGCATGGATATTACACCACAGGCTATCCAATTGGCGCAAAAGGTGATTTTGTCACCGCGCCGGAAATCAGTCAATTATTTGGCGAAATGATTGGTATTTGGCTGGTCAATTCATGGATAGAACTCGGCGGTCCGCCAGAATTTATTCTGGCAGAACTTGGCCCGGGTCGTGGCACCCTTATGGCTGACATTCTGCGGGCCACCGCAAACCATAGCGGGTTTAGCAAGGCCCGCCGTGTGTATTTGGTTGAGACCAGCCCGTCGTTGCGCGACCAGCAAGCCACGATTTTGGAAGCGCATGATGTCTCGTTTGTTGACACCGTAAACGACCTGCCAAACGCGCCGATATTTATGATTGCAAATGAATTTTTTGACGCCCTGCCAATTCAGCAATATGTAAAAACCGACATCGGCTGGCAGGAACGCTGCGTTGATAATAACGGATCGGCCTTCAAAATCACCCTGACGGCACCAAAACAAAACAGCGATCTGGATAAGATTTTTCCGAACCTTCCGACCGGTATTATCGTTGAGCGATCAACAATTTCCGAGAACATTTCAGAATCAATTGGTGCCCGTATCCAGAAATATGGCGGGGTTGCGCTTTTCATAGATTACGGAGATTGGAGCGGTGTTGGTGATACTTTTCAATCCGTTAAGGGGCATTCTTCATCCACTACATTAGAAAATCAGGGGCAGTCAGACCTGACGGCTCATGTTCAATTTCAACGGCTTGCAATTGCTTCTTTGTGTGAAACCCAGTTCACCACGCAGGGCATGTTTCTGGAACAGATGGGCATAACAGAACGCGCGCAAACCCTTGCCAAGCCGCTTTCAAATACTAAAACCGATACGTTGATCGCATCGCACCGCAGGCTGGTGCATCAGCAAGAAATGGGAGAGTTGTTCAAAGTACTGGCGTTGCGGGCAACCAAGCAACCCGAGCTAATCGGATTTGAAAAATGACCCTAAGATTTACAAAATCGGATATGTTAGCCGAAACAAAACACGGATTTTTCCATCGCGGCGGCGGTGTCTCAACCGGCCTGTACGACAGCTTGAATTGCAGCCGCGGGTCGAACGACATCCCCGATCAGATCGAGCAAAATAGACATCTGGTTGCGAAACAAATGGGGCGGGCCGGCGACAAGATTGTAACGCTAACCCAAATTCATTCGGCAACGGTTGTCACCGTAGATAACACCCGTTTTTCAGGCCCAGACCCAACTGCGGATGCAATGGTCACGGGGCGCGACGATATCATATTGGCGGTCGTAACCGCAGATTGCGCGCCGATCCTTTTCACTGATCCCAAGGCCCGTATAATCGGTGCAGCCCATGCCGGTTGGAACGGGGCGCTAAACGGAATTATTGCCGCCACCATCGATGCAATGGAAAAAATCGGGGCTGATCGCAACAATATCACCGCCGTAATTGGCCCGTGCATCAGCCAACAAAACTATGAGGTCGGGCAAGAATTTGCTAAGACTTTCATGGATACCGACCCAGATTTCTCTCGGTTTTTCATCAATGGCGAGGCCGATAAGTTTTATTTTGACCTGCCAATGTTTTGCCTAGCGCAGCTGCGGTCTGAGCAAATTTTTGACTGTGAATGGGTGAACGAATGCACCTATGCCAATGAAAAAAAATACTTTTCTTTTCGTCGAACCACGCATCGCGATGAACCAGATTACGGACGGCAAATCTCTGTTATCACAAATTCAAACAGCTAGATTATTCAATCTTTGCCCGTTCCTCAATAATTGAAAACGGTACACCCGGAATATCCTTGGCCCCGCGAATAACCAACGAGGTTTTCACACTGGCAACATTAGGGGCTGAGGTCAGCTCTTCTGTCAGAAAGTTTTGAAACGTAGATAGGTCAGGCGCGACACATTTCAGAATGAAGTCAATTTCACCATTCAACATGTGACATTCCCGCACCAACGGCCAGTTTTGGACCTTGCGTTCAAAAGCCGACAAATCCACCTCGGCTTGCGAATGTAGGCCCACCATCGCAAATACCTGCACCTCAAACCCCAGCGCACGGGCATTAACGTCAGCGTGATAGCCCGTTATCAGGCCCGCCTCCTCCAATACACGAACACGACGCAAACAGGGAGGGGCCGAGATTCCGACCCGTTGCGATAGTTCTACGTTGGTCATACGACCATCGGCCTGCAGTTCTGCCAAAATTTTACGATCAATGGGATCAAGTTTACTAATTGGCATTACATATCCGGTTCTGGTTATTGATTTCCCCTTATTATGCAAAGACGCGGCTTTCCGCAATAATATTTCGTCATATGTGTAATTATTTGTTCAATTTGCTGCGGCAAATTCGGCCCGTTTCCGCTCTTCAATCATCCGGCCTACATCCCTATATAAGGACCGAACAACGAATAAGGACAAAGCCAATGGCTAATTCAAAACACACACGATTACTGATCATTGGCTCTGGGCCGGCTGGCTATACGGCTGGCGTATACGGATCACGGGCAATGCTGGAGCCTATCCTTGTGCAGGGCATGCAGCCTGGTGGACAGCTAACGATCACGACCGAAGTTGAAAACTGGCCGTCCCGTCAAGAAGTTCAGGGGCCAGACCTTATGATCGAAATGGAAGAGCACGCGCGGGCAGCCGGAACCGAGATCATCAGCGATCACATCAGCGATCTGGACCTGTCGAAACGTCCATTTGTTGCCAAAGGCGAGAACGGCACAACCTATACCGCTGACGCGGTAATTCTGGCGACCGGCGCGCAGGCGCGTTGGTTGGGCCTGCCATCCGAGGAGAAATTCAAAGGGTTTGGCGTATCGGCCTGTGCAACCTGTGACGGTTTTTTCTATCGTGGGCAGGAAATTGTAGTGATCGGCGGCGGCAATACCGCAGTTGAAGAGGCGCTATTCCTGACTAAATTTGCCTCAAAAGTGACGCTTATTCACCGTCGTGATGAATTGCGTTCCGAGAAAATTTTGCAGGATCGGCTGTTCAAAAATGAAAAAATCACGCCGCTGTGGTTCCACGAGCTTGAAGAAGTGGTCGGCGCTGAAAACCCGTTAGGGGTTGAGGCCGTGCGGGTAAAACATGTCAAAACCGGTGAGATCACCGAAATTCCGTGCAAGGGTGTCTTTATTGCGATCGGCCATGCACCGGCAAATGAACTGATCAAAGATCAGCTGGAAACCCATATGGGTGGGTATGTCGTGACCAAACCCGACAGCACAGAAACATCGATTCCCGGTGTATTCGCGGCAGGCGACCTGACTGATTACATATACCGTCAAGCAATTACATCGGCCGGTATGGGCTGCATGGCAGCCCTCGAAGCCGAAAAGTTTTTGGCAGAGCAAGATTAGGGCATCAACCACTATCCTATGATGCCCTCACAGATACATATTACTGCGCTGCTTAGGTTACAGTTTCACGCAGTTTGGCAATATGTTTAGCCTGAGTCGCAAAATTTTTGTTGCCAGAATCCAGCGCACATGCCGTGTCAGATGCCTGTTTTGCACCGTCCAGATCTGCTAACGAAATACAGGCGTCAGCAATCAATTTGAATACCTGAGCGTTTTTAGAATCTAGTCCAACCGATTTCTCAAAAGCACGCAGCGCGCGTCTAGGCTTTTTTTGGGCAAAAAATACCCGCCCCGTTTGGAACCATGCCTGCCAGTCATTCGGTGCTGAACTGGTCCAGTCGTGTGCTGCTTCCTCAGCCTTTTCAAGCTCCCCATCATGGATCAGCGTGCGAATCCACCACTGCTTAATACGCGGCGACTCGGGCGTTTTGGTAATGTATTTGCGGATGATTGGAAAAACCTTGGCCTCGCCGCCATTTCCGACGCTCACATTAATAAGGTGTTCAAATAATTCAGCGTCCCACGGCCCGTCTTTTACGGCATTTTCTACCAGTTCAAGACCAAGATCAGCCAGCCCTGCCCGCAACGCCAGCCGCGAAAGCTGTAATGTCTGCGCGCCGGTCAAGCCCGAAAACTTGCTGACCGCTTCAATATCTTTTTCAGCCTGAGACAGGTTTCCAGCAACAAGTTGCAGCTGAATACTACGAAACAAAAAGCCGACATTCTTTGGTTTTTTCTGAACTGCCAAGGCCATTGTCTTGGCCGCCTCAACGGCTTTCCCCTGCCCTGCCAGCGATTGAGCCAAGAAATTATTGATATTTGCCTCGTTTCCAGAAAGTTTTTGGGCAATTAGAAACTGTTTTTCAGCCTCAGCCGGTTTGCCCTGATTCAAAAACTGATTGCCTTGCAAGATAAATTTCTCCTGATCGTCATCAGAAATGCGCGCTAAGCCTTGATTGGCCACCAAACCATTTTTCAGATCAGCCTCAGACCAGATCAGCAATTCGAACAACGGATCGTCAATTTTTTGCGCGAAGCTGCTCATCTCCTCAGCTAATTTGCCCATGTGCAATATTGCATCAAAGGCGCAAATGTTGTCTTTTAGCGCCTGCGCCAATACCTTGATGGCATCGTCACAAAACGCCGCAAGATCGTTGGGCTGATTTTTTCCGTCGAGCATTGTGATTTTGCCGTCAGGCAGAAAAAGCTGCGCGCATAACGACCACGTAATGCGTTTTTGGTTGTTAAAGCCGACCCGGAAAATCTTGGCGTCTCGCGCAGAGGTTAAGCGGAGTTGGTAATTGGGCATTTCCATTGATAGGCCTCATAAATAGTCTAAACTATTGAAAGAATGTCAGATTTTTCCAAATTGCCCAACAGTAATCGTCTTGATAGATACCTTCAGGCAGTCGGGACATAAGATATACATGCGCCGTGAAATTTGAGTTTATCGGCATATACTGCTTTTCACTACCCATTGTTTTAACAGTCATCCAAGCTGTCTGGATGGCGGCTTCGGGTGTTTCACCTGCTGATATTTTTTCAAAATCTGCCCGAGTCAGCTCTGACCTGCTCAACAATAGGCCAAAATCCACCCCTAGGTTCTGGTTGGACGCATTGCGCAAATCCAGTTCGACGGCCTTCACAAATGGCGGAAGTGTCGCGCTCAACTTTGCAATCGTAATATGCTCGTTAATGGGATGCGTCAGAAGCCCGCCATTATCTTGTTGTAGCATCACAAGGTCAAAGTCACGGGGGTTCGGGTCGGGCCAAACACATTTGGCTGATGCAAATTCACCCGCCGAAAACACGATTTTTCGCGAATTCACCACCTCTTTATTGGTCACCCTGACATCCATACCCAGCAGCCGTGCCGGAAGCCCGTGCTTGATACCTTCATCATCCATGATTCCGGCAGATAGTGTCTTACTATTCCCACGTTCATTGTTGCGTGATTCTGCCTCAACCAACACAGAAGGTGAAATAACTATTCGGCGCCCCTCAAGCGCAAGCTTGCGTGTAAACACCTCAAACCAGTAATCCGCCGCCTGCGGATCAAATTTGAGCCGTCGAATTGCTGAGGATGCGATCAGTGCCATTGGCGGCGCAACCGTGTTTTCCAACATCGCCATACCGGGGGCTTCGCCGGTTGACAAGGTGACGCCATACTCGGCGTCGATGACCAGCGGGTCCCGGTTGCCAATATGGCTTGAAAACAGGTCAAGATCAGGGGTTGCCGCCAATGCATTTATTGCCGCCGTGACAAAACTCCGAAGTGCCCGATGGTCTGCACGGGCCAAAAATACATGCGTCGTTTCCAGCGATAAAATCAGTTTTTCAACTTCAGAACAGCTCAGGTTCTGACCACTTGTCGGCACAATTGTGGTTAACCCGTCGCGGACCAAGCCGCGGTGCTGTAATTCAGATTCAGGAACCAGAAAATAAGCCTTACACCCTGCAAAGGCTGATCCCATATGGCGCACCAGCTTTTCGTTCAACTGCATCCGGTCCAGAATGCCATAATAGACCACAGGAATGGTTTTTGGGTCGATTGCCTTACGGCCAACAGCTTTCTTTTGCGCGTATTCTGAACGTTCCCAATATGGCTGGTCAACCGTCGTATCTACGACAGATGTAGGTCGCCAGCGAATCGCCTTTTCCATCACATCTGCAAGATCCATGAAGCTGCCGTCAAACTGTAAACAGTTTTCGCCGTCGATCCACCGGTCAAAACCTCCAAACGCAACGCAATCTCTGGCAAGAATTACCGGGCGCATCATCATCGAGGATTCGTATGCAAACAAGCACAAGCTCTCATAATTGGACGGCACCACGACAACCGATTGTTTAAGAACCCGGTTGCGTTCTTCCTGTGTATATTCGGTTTGAAACACCACCTGCTGACGCATTCCAACAGGCACCAGGCTGTTCAGCCACTCAATATATTTTGTATCCCACCCATATGAAAGCAGCCGAAACGTGCCTTGATAGTCCGGGGCGCGCTCAAGAAACAGCACCGCCGCCCGAACAAATATATCGGGTCGCTTAAACGGCTGTAAGCGTGACGAAAACACAAAATCCGGTGTGTCGCCCAGATCAGGAATATCGTCGGTCGCTGTATCCAGCAAAATCGGTGGGAACTCCACCAGCGTATCTTTGATCCATTGGTCATCCAGATGATAATGCCGCGCGTTTTCCTTAACAATTGCATGCACATGCCCGACGATCAGGTCAGCGCCCAGAATGGTTTCCCGTTCAAGGTCAAGCTTGGCCGAAAACCATGTTGAGGGGTGGTGTGAATAGCGTTCAAATTCAGTAATTAGCCCGACCGAAGAATGCAGTCGGCATGAAATCAGACTGTCCTGAAAGGCGATTCCGGCCCGCTTGGCGGCAATAATTGCCTGCCCCCACCCGCCCATATCAGCGACTTCGATGATATCAAAGGCCCCGTGACTGGCGGCTTCGGCCTGCAACATACCATGATAGAACGAGATCGAATCTTTGTAATTCGCCGAAAATTCCGCATGAAAAGCATCATCTGCGGAAAGCGCTATTGCGACCTGATCATCGGTTGATTCCAACGAAGGGCAAAAATGGATCGTTGCCTTACCCCGATAGAATTCAGTAATTTTTTCGCGCTCGGCCTCATCAAGGTCAGGCAATAGGTAATGCAGGTCGACCGGGGTTTTGCTCGTTTGATTTTGCTCACAAAAATTGAACATGAGCCGACCAATGCCGCCCGGCAGAAACGGATACATCTCATTTGTAAGAAGGCAAACTTTCATATCGCCCCCTACAAGCCCAAGAATTCAGCATAGCTGAGCGCGGCAACAACGTTTCGATGCTCAAGATGCGATACCATCATGCCGGTCAGTTCGCCGTCATTCTGTCGGCCTAAACTAATAACCTTGCTCAATGCTTCGGTCAGATAGTGCGGACTATCCAGAATATCGACCTCGCATAACGCAATCAACGGATCGTCGGCAAACTCTGCGACCCGCAGCGGGCCGGTCAGACAGGGTGTTCCAACGGCAAACGATTCAAGCTGGGTCATCGGCTGGCATTCCGCCAGCGTGACATTCATCTGTGCCTCCATTGAGGCCATAAACCCGAACAAATCAGCCCCGTGCTTAAACGAGGTCAGCCGTAACTTGTCCAACGTGCATATCTTTTCCAACCCAGAGGGGAAATTGATCGCGTAAATTGACTTTACTTGCGTACAACGCTGCGCTGCCAACATATTGGTATAGAGATTCTTGCGCCATGAATTTTCAATTGGAACAAATATCGCCCCATCGATTTTTTGCATTTGCGCGGTGATCTCGCCGAGGTTAGGCCCAAAGTTGATAATGGTGCTGGGCCAATATTCCGGAATAACGTCGTTGAATCGGGGTTTAACACTTCCAAGTCGCGAAATTAGTCCTCTATCTTTTTGTTGAAGCAAAAGCGCCTGCATCTCAATTTCAAACGCATTCTCGAACTGGGCAGAGGTTACATGAGTAACGACATTAATACGGATGGAAGACCCGAATTGCCTGTGGATGCTCTGGCATAGGCTTGCCGCGACCTGCGAGTACCCCTGAAATATTATATGTTCGATTCTATAGTGAGACAGGATGCCAAAGATATGTCGAATCGCTTCGCCATCCAAACCGTCGCGTTCAGAAATCGCCAGTTTTTGCCCCGGCGCATACGCTGCCGCGGCGCGAATTCCGTGCCAGTCAGCATTAAATATGTGTAATACGCGATCAAACCCTTCAAATTCGTGGGCAAATTGAAGGTCGCGCTGAACATTAAATTCACAGGTTTTAAGCATCCGTCTGTCAGCTCCGAACTTTGATGTAATTAAGGAGGTTTTGCGGCGTTACAAACCCATCAGAAAGCAGTTCTTGCCGCGCATAGGGGTTTGGCAGATTTAATGCCGCGTGACCTTGATCTAGAAAATGCACCAGCGGATCAGTGCCCTCAGGCTTGTAACTCAGCAGATAATACCCAGAATGGAACATTGGGTTAACGTCTGTGCGCTCATTATCCGGGGTCCGAAAATAATGGTCAAGCGGGTTAGACCCGCTATTCGCGACATGCGGATTGTTGATATCATAAAACGGAATGTCAAAATATTTGGAAAAATTGACGCCAGCAGGCCAGCTAGCCAAAAAATGCGACGCAGGGTTTTCAGTTTTGGCGGGCACTTTGTGCTCACCCGTTTTCAAATTTTCCAGATACAGGCTGGCATCAAACAACCGGCTTGGTGAAATCTGGATTTTCTGAATAAAATGAAATGCCGAGAACCCGTCAGCAGTAATTTTTTCAGCACCGTAATCGTGTGTGATTTGCTCCAGAACGTACGCCCGGTCATAAATTG
>JAESRG010000030.1 GCA_016764785.1 Paracoccaceae bacterium | reverse complement strand
CGAATTCCGGCAGGGGAATTATTGTATGCGTCTCGCCGCCGAGCCCGCCGATCAGCAGCACCGCCGAATAACGACGTGACAGCGGAGATACCCGCTGCCACGATTAAGGGAGCAACCATTACTTACGGTTCCTGTGGCTCAACAATAAGTCGATAGCCACAGACGCCAGTGCCATAGCCCCAGTGACAATAATGTCAACTTGCGGCGCCATTACGCCAATGGTAAGGAGGAAACCACCCAACAATGAACCGCCGCGACGGAGCAGCGGCTTTACCAGTTCGTTCAATAAGAATTTCATCTTTTTCACCTTTAAGTAGGTCAAAGGCGCATAATGGATATTATGTTACTTATTCGTCAATATATACCAATAAATATACAGTTGTAATTTGCATTCGGTGATATCGTGAAATCAATTCTTATCGCCGGACCTACAGCGTCGGGTAAATCCAGCTTGGCGCTAGCGCTGGCTGAGCGTCACAATGGCATCATCATCAACACAGATGCGCTTCAGGTCTATGACCGTTGGCGCATTCTAACCGCGCGGCCCAGCCCGTCGGACGAGGATTCTGCACCACATGCGTTGTACGGTCACGTTAATATGGACGCGGCGTATTCGGTCGGCGGCTGGATTAAAGACGTCAAACGGGTTCTGCAAGATACTGATCTTACGCCAATTTTTGTTGGTGGCACTGGCCTGTATTTTGGTGCGCTAACGAACGGGCTTGCTGATATTCCGGCCATTCCTGACGATATCCGCAGTTTTGGCAACACGCAGCGCGACACGGTCGGAAAAGATTGGTTTGCCGACATTCTGGCCCGCAACGACCCTGAAACTTATGACAATATGGATCAGCTCAACCCAGCCCGCCTGCAACGTGCTTGGGAGGTGTTAGAAACCACAGGAAAAGGCCTCGCGTATTGGAAATCAACCACGCCGCCACCGCTGATCCGACTTGAGGAAACGCTGCCAATTGTATTGAATTGGCAGGTAAATCCCCTGAATGCGCGCATAGATAAACGGTTCGACATGATGATCAATGCCGGCGCATTAACCGAAGTTGAGACCGTTAAAAACGGGTATTGGCACCCTTCCCTGCCATCGTCTCGGGCGCTTGGTGCGCTTGAGATAATGGCGGTAATTGACGGTAAGATCACGATGGAAGATGCTGTTATTAAAGCTAAAATGCTGACGCATCGTTTTGCAAAACGGCAACGCACATGGTTTCGGGGTAAAATGTCATCATGGCGGCAAATCGCAATGACTGACTCGACGTCAACCAAAGAAATCCTTGCAACTCTCGATAGTTAGCAAAAACAGGGTTGCTTTTATGTAAGGAATATCCGATTCTTTGGATGTTTCGAACATAAGGGCAAGCCAGTGCGTAAACCGATTACAGATTTTGAACAGCTGGGAAACCGGATCATCAGCCAATCTTTGGCTGGAACGCCCGTCAATTCGCGTGCCAAACCTGCCAGCACCCGCGCCTCTGACCATCATCTGGTCTGGATCACGCGCGGCGGCGGTCGTGCCTTTATCGACGGAACACAGCAAGGTTTTGGGTCAAATACTGCGATGTTCATTCCGGCGCAGACCCTGTTTATCCTTGACCTGTCGCCGGGCACGATTGGCTGGCAAATATCGGTTCCGTCAGCGTTGCGCTTCCCCCTGCCCGACCTGCCTTTTTTAACTAACGTTCAAAAACCGCTTTCCCAAGCATTGCTAAGTAAAAGCTTTGGCGTAATCCATGAGGAATTCAACTCAAAACAACCAATGCGTGGCACCGCCCTTATTTATGCGACAGGCATGTTAGCCGTGCAATTTCAACGCCTTGACACATCAAATAACCGTAAAGAATTGCAAAAAGATACAGCCAAACGCCGCCTTATGCGACGCTTTATTACCCAGCTTGATAAACGATATTTCACCACGGATACGGTTAAAGATTACGCCAAAAACCTTGGGGTCACCACCACACATCTGACGCGCGTCTGTCGTGAAACTGCTGGCAAACCGGCCACGCGGCTTATTCAGGAAAAGTCGATGGAAGAAGCCAAGTTTCTATTGCAGGAAACCAATCAAAAAATCGGCGAGATCGCATCAGAACTTGGGTATGCCACCCCCGCCTATTTCACCCGCGTTTTTTCTGACCGCATCGGGTTTTCCCCAAAAAACTATCGAAAAATGGCTAATGCCACCGCGACAAAAAAGTAAATTTCGACCAGTGACTTGAGAATTACCGCTAGGCAGCTTATCAGGGGCGCAAATTTGTCTAGCAAAGGTCTGCCTCATGATTCCTCGTTATTCCCGCCCTGAAATGGTCGCTATCTGGTCGCCAGAAAGCAAATTCCGCATTTGGTACGAGATTGAGGCCCACGCATGTGACGCGCAAGCTGATCTGGGCGTAATCCCGAAAGAAAGCGCCGAAGCTGTCTGGAAGGCCAAAGACGTCGAATTCAACGTGGCACGCATTGATGAAATCGAAGCCGTCACCAAACACGACGTCATCGCGTTTTTGACCCATCTGGCTGAAATCATCGGCAATGAAGAAGCCCGTTTTGTGCATCAGGGCATGACCTCGTCTGACATTCTGGATACCTGTTTTAACCTGCAACTGGTCAAAGCAGCCGATATTCTGATCGCGGACGTTGAGGGCCTTATGGCCGCCCTGAAACGCCGTGCACTGGAACATAAGAACACCATTCGTATTGGCCGCTCGCACGCAATTCACGCTGAGCCGACCACAATGGGCCTGACATTTGCGCGTTTCTATGCCGAAATGGACCGTAACAAACGTCGTTTGATTGCGGCCCGTGCTGAAATTGCCACGGGCGCGATTTCTGGCGCAGTTGGTACATTTGCCAATATCGACCCAGCGGTCGAGGCGCATGTTTGCAAAAAATTGGGTTTGGAAATCGAACCGATTTCAACCCAAGTGATCCCGCGTGATCGTCACGCCGCGTTTTTCGCAGCACTTGGCGTGGTTGGATCAAGCATTGAAAATGTTTCGATCGAAATTCGCCACATGCAACGCACCGAGGTGCTGGAAGCTGAGGAGTTTTTCTCAAAGGGTCAAAAAGGCTCGTCCGCGATGCCGCATAAACGCAACCCGATCCTGACCGAAAACCTGACGGGTCTGGCGCGGTTGATACGTATGGCTGTGGTTCCGGCAATGGAAAACGTGGCGCTGTGGCATGAACGCGACATCAGCCATTCGTCGGTTGAACGCAACATCGGGCCTGACACCACGATCACCCTTGATTTCGCCCTGTCTCGTCTGACCACGGTGATTGATAAACTGGTGATCTATCCAGACAATATGATGGCGAATATGAATAAATTCAAAGGCTTGGTGCATTCGCAACGGGTGCTTTTGGCGTTAACCCAAAAAGGTCTGTCACGCGAAGACAGCTATGGCTTGGTGCAACGCAACGCCATGCGGGTCTGGGAAGAAGGCGCTGATTTCCTGACCGAACTGAAAGCCGACAAAGACGTGATGGCCGTCATGACAATAGCCGAGATCGAAGATAAATTCGACCTCGGCTATCATACAAAACATGTAGATACGATTTTCAAACGCGTGTTTGGCGGCTAATCCAAGCTATTGGCGCGGATGGCTTTTGCAACGAAGTATGACACCGGAATTGCAACCACCGCGCCAACGGTAACGGCAATTATGATAAATTTTCCTGTGTCATAGCCGCTCACCAGCGCTACAATCATGAATATGCCGCTTAGCGATGTGCCAACGACAAAATATAGAATCGAAGCAAGTCTTAGCATCGTCTGTCCTTTCAGTACTTAATTCGGACAGACAATGCCGGTATTAAGTTTCAGAGTAATTGACCGAAATCAAATATTACGCGCCGGTTTGGATTTGCTCAGCTGCAATTGCGTGTAATTCAACCAGTTTGGCGCGAATTTCGTCTTCGTTTGATTTATCACCCAGATCAGCGGCAACTTTACGCACCACATCTTCGTGCCCGGCTTCTTCGAAATCGGATTTGATGACTTCAATGGTATAAGCTGTTGCCTCTTCGCTAGATTTCCCCATCAATTCCGAGGCCCATTGGCCAAGCAATTTATTGGCACGCGCGTCAATTTTGAATTGAACCTCTGCGTCATGGGCAAATTTGTTTTCAAAAGCGTTTTCGCGGTCATCAAAAGTGGTCATCTGGCTGCTCCTTAAGGATTGGTTCATACTTTATGTAGCAACTCCACTGATATGTTTACAAGGCCGCAGGTGCGAATCCTTGCTCCTTTTCGACGCAGCCCGTATAGAGCGGGTAAATCGACAACTGGCGCAATTGCGCCCCCACCCTGACCCCGCGGAGAAACACATGGCGCGTCGCAGAATGATTTATGAAGGCAAAGCCAAAATTCTGTATGAAGGGCCAGACCCGGATACACTTATCCAGTATTTCAAAGATGACGCCACCGCGTTTAACGCGGAAAAAAAGGCCGTTATTGACGGCAAGGGCGTGCTGAATAACCGGATGTCCGAGCATTTCATGACCGGCCTAAACATGATTGGTGTTCCAACCCATTTCATCAAGCGCCTGAATATGCGTGAACAACTGATCCGCAAGGTTGAGGTGATCCCGCTCGAAGTTGTGGTGCGCAATATCGCCGCTGGCTCGATGTCAAAACGTCTTGGCATTGACGAGGGAACCCCCCTTCCCCGCCCAATTATTGAATTCTATTATAAAGACGATAGTCTGGGCGACCCGCTGGTAACCGAAGAACACGCGATTGCGTTTGGCTGGGCCAGTCAATCTGATCTGGACGAAATGGTCAGTCTGGCGCTGCGGGTTAACGACTTTATGTCGGGCGTTATGTACGGCATTGGCATCAAACTGGTAGATTTCAAAATTGAAATCGGTCGGGTTTTTGAAGGCGAATTCCAACGCTTAATCGTTGCCGATGAGATCAGCCCGGATTCGTGTCGCTTGTGGGACATTGAGACCGGCCGGAAGTTGGACAAAGACGTATTTCGCCACGATCTGGGTGATTTGGCGGATGCCTATACCGAACTGGCGACCCGTTTGGGTGTTATGCCCAAAAAATCCACTGCGGCGACTGGCCCGAAACTGGTTGATTAAGGAAATCACATGAAAATTCTCGTTGATATTACCCTGAAAATCGGCGTGCTGGACCCGCAAGGCAAAGCCATCCAACATGCGCTTGGCGCACTGGGGTTTGCGGGCGTTGACGGTGTGCGTCAAGGTAAGGTGATTGAGCTGGATCTGACTGAGACCGACCGTGCTGCCGCTGAAACAACAGCCCGTGCCATGTGTGAAAAACTGCTGGCAAATACCGTGATTGAGAACTACGAAATTCGGTCCGCATAAGATGGCAACCGGCCAACTTTCCAGATTTTTTGCCACCACGGTTAACGGCGATATCGTTCCGTCAGGGCGGACGAAATATCTGGTTTGGACGTTGCCTATCGTGTTTCTGCTGGCCGCCTTTTATCTGCTAATCACCGCATTTATGTGGGACAATAGCTCAGACGAGACCATCGGTACGGTTGTCGAAATTGAGACCATCATTCAGGGCGATACCGAACAATACCTGCCGGTCGTTGAATATATCTGGTCTGATGGAAATCTGACCACCGCACCGATGTCGGCCACGAGCGAAGGCTTTAACCTTGAGATTGGCACCCAGTTTTTGGTTCAATTTGACCCTGCCGAAAAATCCAGTCTCAGGCTTTCGGATTGGCAATACCAATATGGGTTTGGGTTAATCGTGTTGATGATCGCCTTTGTATCCCTTGTTTTTGCAACAATATTATGGCTCGGGGTTAAATCCCTCGCGAAAAGGAAATCCCTATGAAATCTGCTGTCATTGTTTTTCCTGGCTCTAATTGTGACCGCGACCTTGCCGTCGCTTTTGAACGCAGCAGCGGTCAGAAATCGGAAATGGTTTGGCACAAAGACGCCAGCCTGCCCGAGGGTCTGGACGTTGTCGCCATCCCTGGCGGCTTTTCATTTGGCGATTATCTGCGCTGCGGGGCTATCGCGGCACGCGCGCCGATCATGCAGTCGGTTGTGGAGTTTGCAAAAAAAGGCGGCCACGTAATTGGCATATGCAACGGCTTTCAGGTCTTGATCGAATGCGGATTGTTACCCGGCGCATTGATGCGCAATTCGGGCCTTAAGTTCGTGTGCAAAGACCTTGAGCTGGTAATACAGACCGAGAACAGCCCGTTCACCAACGCGTTGACCAAAGGGGTGAAGATATCGGTTCCGGTTGCGCATCACGACGGCAATTATATTGCCGATGCTGAATTGTTAGCCGAACTGAACGGCGAGGACCGCGTTGCGTTTCGCTATGCTGACAATCCAAATGGGTCGGTCGATGATATTGCCGGCATTCTGTCAGCCAACCGACGGGTGCTGGGCATGATGCCCCACCCCGAACGCCTGAACGACCCTGCCCTTGGTGGCACTGACGGGGCTAAATTATTCGAGTCGCTTATGGCGTCGATGGCGACAGCTTAACGCCAGAACCTTTCGCCAACTTCGGTTGGCAAATCACCATACATTCCAGCGACTTGCTCGCCATAGCCGTTGTAAAGCCGGGTCGGAATGCGGTCCCCGCCGCTTAACGGCCGCTCGGTCGCTTGCGACCAACGCGGGTGCGGCACTTCGGGGTTCACATTGGCCCAGAAACCGTATTCACGGTCTTGCAAGGATTCCCAGAACCCGACGGGGCGTTCATCCGTAAAGGTAATCCGGTCAATGGATTTGATTGACTTGAACCCGAATTTCCACGGCGTATGCAGACGCATCGGCGCGCCGAACTGTTTGTGCAAAACCTTGCCGTAAGCGCCAACAACCATCAGCGTCAGATCATTCGTGGCCTCGGCCATCGTCAGGCCCTCAACATAGGGCCACGGATACCAGCTGGCACGTTGCTCACTGGCAACAGACGGGTCCATAAAGGTCTGAAAACGCACAAACTTTGCACCAGACAGTGGCTTTGCCATCTCAACCAGTTTGGCCAGCGGAAAGCCCACCCACGGCACCACCATCGACCATGCTTCAACGCAACGATGCCGGTAAATGCGTTCCTCAACCCCTATTTTCGAGATCAATTCGTCAACTGAAATTTCGAATGGGGCATCAACCAAACCATCAATTGTGACAGTCCAAGGGTCGGATTTCAACGCTTGCGCTTCGTCCTGAATACCCTTCGACGAGCCAAATTCATAGAAATTATTGTAAGAAGAACTGATAGATTCGTCTGTCACCTGCCTGCCCGCATCTCCGAACACCTCGTTCAGCCCGACCGGCTGCGCAAAGGACGATTCAGCAGGTAACGCCGTTGCCGCCCCGGCTGTCAGCGCAAGCCCCGCACCTATCCCCATGCCCGCCAGAACTTTTCGCCGGTTTAAGAATAGACTTTCATCCGTTACCTGATTTTCCTTGATCATCCAGCTTGGCCGACAGTGGTAATGCATTTCGCTCTCCTATGTGTCCCAGACCAAGCGTAAGCGGAAACCCGCTAGAGCACCAATCAAACCCGCTTGAGGATGTTGTGATGAACGCATAAATTCATCTCATGACAACAGCACTTGCCACACAACCCGCCACCAAGCCCCAACGTTTTTTGCGCTGGTTTGCGGGATTTTCCGTGCTGTCGATTATCATAGTGTTGTGGGCATCAAACGAATATCTGACCTCTCGATTCTCTGAGAATCTGCGGAGCCAAGCCGTTTTGCGGGCAGCGCTATATTCGGGCAATATCAAAAGTGTGCTGCAAAAACACTCGGTTGTACCGCTTATCCTGTCGCAAGACCCGACATTGTCGGTCGCCTTAGAAACCGGGAATTACACATCAACCTCGCAACGGCTGATTGCCTTTTCGGAAGAAATCGGGGCCGCGTCTCTATTCCTGCTCAATCTAGAAGGCCGCGTCGTTGCTGGCAGTGATCGACGCACGTTAGGTGAGTTCTTTAACGAACAGGCCTTTTTTGTCAGGGCGCTTCGCGAATCTGGCACAGTATTTGACGCCACCTCTCCTGATAAAACTGCCTATAGATTCTATTTTGCGCAAAAAATTGAGTCAGCAACAGAATCCCTTGGTGTAATCGTCATCGAGGTTGATCTGCGCAAGCAGGAAGAATTCTGGCGCAATATCGGACTTCAGGTTGCGTTAACCAATTCACGGGGTGAAATTTTGCTTGCGTCCGAAATTCTGTGGCGCCGTCAAAATCTGCAAACAATTCTGGATGATACCGGCCTTCCATCAACGACGCGGCGGGTTTTAGGCGTTTTGCAAGCAACACCCTCTAGCGATTTCGTCTATATTAGCGGAACCCGACTTTTTGCAAGTGAAGCGGCGGTCGGGTTTCGTGGGTGGAAAATCAATTTTTTCGCCTCAACCGAAAACGTCGCCGCGCGTGTTAACGCAATTCTAGCGTTGGAAATCATGGCTTTGGCCGTATTTGCTGCACTCGTGTTATTTTTCCTATCCCGCCGCACAGCGCGGGAATCACTGTTGGTTATCCGCGAATCTACTGAGCTACGATCGCTTAATGCACGGCTATCGTCTGAGGTTGAGCAACGTCAACGGGCGGAAAAAAACCTGCAATCAGCTGAGCAAAACTTGGAGCAAGCCTCAAAACTTGCGGCCCTTGGGCAAATGTCTGCGGCCGTCAGCCATGAGCTGAACCAGCCTTTAGCCGCGATGCGGACCTATTTGGCGGGGGCAAAATTGCTGCTGACACGTAATCGAATTGAGGAAGCAACCGTCAGTTTCCAACGCATCGACGACTTGATCGGGCGTATGGGTGCGATCACCAAACAGCTAAAATCTTATGCGCGTAAATCTGGCGATGACCCGCAAAAAATAGACCTGCGTAACTGCGTGTCCGCTGCTTTTGGCATGATGTCACCGCAGCTTGGGCGTATGGAAGTGACGATTAAGCAAAACATCCAAGACGAACCGGCCTATGTTATCAGCGATGCGCTGCGGGTTGAGCAGATCATCATTAACTTGCTCAGAAATGCGCTGGATGCCGCACAAGAAGTCACAGAACCGCGCATTACGGTCACATTGTCGACAGATGACGATGTTTGTTTGCGCATTCAGGACAACGGCCATGGTTTTGATGACCCTGAATCCCTATTTGAACCTTTCTACACCACCAAGAAACCGGGTGAAGGCGTGGGGCTTGGCCTCGCAATTTCTGCCGGAATAGCTACTGAAATGGGCGGTCGTTTGATCGCTCAAAATGCAACGCCGCTGGGCGCGATCTTTGAATTGCACCTGCCCAAAGCGGATCAAATAAAAGAGGCTGCTGAGTAATCATGCCCGAAACATTAAAAGTCGCCATCGTTGATGACGAAACCCACATGCGCGATTCTATCAGCCAATGGCTGGAACTAACTGGCCTGCCAACGGTCTGTTTTGAAAACGCCGAGGCCGCACTGGCTAAGGTCGGTTCTGATTTTGAGGGGGTCGTGATTTCCGACATCCGGATGCCGGGCATGGGGGGCATGGCGATGCTCAAACGCTTGCACATGCAAGACCCTGCGCTGCCAGTTATCTTAATTACTGGCCACGGCGACGTGCAAATGGCGGTTGAGGCCATGCAATACGGCGCTTACGATTTCATTGAAAAACCGTTTGATCCCGATAGGTTAGCCGACCTTGCCAAACGTGCAATTGCCGCGCGGCGTTTAACGTTGGACAACCGCGCTTTGCGACGCGAACTGTCGGATGGCACTGTATTACTGCGCAAACTAATCGGCAGCTCACCGGCGATTGAAAAACTGCGTGAGGAAATTCTGGACATTTCGTTTGCAGATGGCAATGTCATTATTCACGGCGAAACCGGCACTGGCAAAAGCTTGATCGCGTCAGCTATTCACGCCTGCGGCCCGCGTCAGGGCAAGGCGTTTGTCACCCTAAATTGCGCCGCCTTAAACGAAGACGAGATGGCGCAACGCCTATTCGGCCCCTCAGACTCGGCTGAGATCAAGCCGGTTATGCTAAACACCGAACCCTGCACTTTGTGCCTTGAGAACGTCGGCGCGCTGTCATCTGTGATGCAGGCTCGTCTTGTCACCATACTTGAAACACTAGACGCCGAAACGACTGAGGGCGAAACCGCGCGGGTGCGTATTATTGCGGTGGCCGGGCATGACGAGCAAGCAAAACCCTTGTCTGAATCGCTTAGACAAGATTTGTTTTTCCGCCTGTCATCAATGGAAATTACCGCCCCGACCCTGCGCGAACGTGGCGAGGATATTCTGGAACTGTTCACTCGGTTTACCCAGATATTTGCCGAAGAATACGGGTGTGATCCCTTGGAAATCTCAGCGGCTGATGCTGCAAATCTGCTTAGCGCCCCGTGGCCTGGCAATATCCGGCAGCTGTTTAACCTTGCAGAACGGGCCGTGCTGCAATCGCGCCACGGCGCAGAAACCGTCGCTCAATTGCTCGCGAGCGAGACTGTGTCAGCGGAGAATAGTACCTGCGAGAAAAAACCGCTAAAGGAACACGTAGAAGCCTTTGAGCGCATGTTGATCGACAATGCGCTGCGGCGTCATACTGGTTCCGTTTCCAAAGTGATGGAGGAATTGGCCCTGCCGCGCCGCACACTCAATGAGAAAATGGCGAAATACGGGCTTAGCCGCGCTGACTATCTTTAGCCTGCGGGGCAAGGGCTGATGCCAAATCGCCATACCCGGTAAAGCGGCGTTCATAGGCTAGCCCCAATTTTTCGGCTGCGGCCTCCGACCTTTTATCAAGGTCGGGGTCGTTGGTCTGAGCCAAATACACCAGTTTTTCATAATTGCCAAAATACAGGTCGCGCAGTTCAGGGTGCCGGTCTAACCCCATGGGTTTCCACACGAAAGCATCAAATTGGCGTGCTAAAAAGTCGGTCAGAAAAAATGATGTGACTTCGCCGCGTTCTTCAAAGGTTTCATTTCCGTCGAAAAATGAATAACAATGTGGGCCAGCAATCATTTGCACACCCAGTTCGTCGCAACGTTTTTGCAACAAGCCACCCGTGCCGCAATCAGCATAAGCCACAAAAATATCCGAAAACTTTCCGGCGGATTTGCGCACCACAGCTTCAACCGCATCTGGAATTTTTTCGGGTCTTAGGTGCAGGTCGGCAGGCAGGCATTGCAGCACAAAGTGATCCCAGCCGTTCATGTCTTTTAGCACGATGATCTCACGCGCTAATGCCCCACAGGCCAGAATCAACACGCGCCCGGGCTTGGCCTTAGGCGCGCCAAGAAATGGCGTATGGGGGTCGGGTGTCACAACTGATTGTGCTTTCTATCCATGTATTCTTTGGCCGTTTCGACCGCCACGGCCGCGTCGCGGCAATAGGCATCAGCGCCAATGGCTTTGCCGAATTCCTCGTTTAGGGGCGCACCACCAACCAGAACGATATAATCATCACGGATACCTTCGGCGACCATCGTATCGATCACAATTTTCATATAGGTCATCGTTGTGGTCAACAGGGCCGACATGCCCAGAATATCGGCTTTTTCGGCCTTTAGCGCCGCCAAATAATCCTCAACAGGGTTATTGATGCCAAGATCAACAACCTCAAATCCGGCGCCCTCCATCATCATGGCCACAAGATTTTTACCAATGTCGTGAATGTCGCCTTTAACAGTGCCAATCACCATTTTGCCAAGCTGCGGCGCGCCAGATTCAATCAACAACGGTTTCAGAATCTTCATGCCACCTTTCATCGCCCCGGCGGCCAGCAGCACCTCAGGGACAAACAAAATACCGTCGCGAAAATCAATGCCGACGATGCGCATGCCCTCAACCAAGGCTTTAGTTAGCACATCGTATGGCAACCATTTACGCGCCAGCAGAATATTTACGGCTTCGGTGATTTCTTCGGCCATGCCATCATACAGATCGTCATGCATTTGCAAAACCAGCTCGTCGTCAGATAGTTCGCTTAGGATCAGGTCGTCTTCTTCGTCGGACATGTAGATTTCCTTATCTGGTGCCAATAGGGCATAATTTTATTTATCGTTTAAACGATTGGCAGGTCTTTGCGGTTTACGACTTTGAGATGTCGTTCTCCGACCTATTTGCGCCGACGACGGATACGAACCGGTGGGGCCTTGCCCGTTGTGCCATCATCTTCGGACGAAAATCCACCCAGAACAGCCTCAATTTCAGCCAAAGTTGGCGCAGATCCAAGCGGCATATTCTCTAATGCTTCGCGCATTTTGATCAGGTGTTCGGGCTTGGTTCCGCAGCAGCCACCGATGATCTTTGCACCGCAATTTCGGGCCATAACTGCATATTTAGCCATCAAATCTGGTGTGCCATCATAATGGATGTGACCATCAACATATTTCGGAATACCAGCATTACCCTTGGCAATCACTGGCAGGCTTGGGTTTTTCTTGCATATGCCAAGCACGGTGCGCAAAATATCAGCAGCCCCTACCCCGCAATTTGCCCCAAAGGCAATCGGTTGGTTGGGAATTTCGGCAACCATGTCGACCATCGCGGTTGAGGTAAGGCCCATCATGGTGCGCCCTGCGGTGTCAAAGCTCATGGTGCCACACCACGGCGCATTGATGTTGTTAAACGCCTCAGCGGCAGCCCTGAATTCTTCGGGGGCAGAAATAGTCTCAACCCAAAGAACGTCGGCGCCGCCTTCCATCAGGCCAACCGCCTGTTCTTCAAACATTTCTACCGCGCGCGCATGCGATAAATCGCCAACCGGCTCCATTATGTCGCCCGTAGGGCCAACAGATCCGGCAACAATTATGGTGCGTCCAGATGCGTCAGCAGCTTCACGACCAATTTCGGCGGCAACACGGTTAAGTTCGCGAACACGGTCCTGAGCATTGTGCAGTTTTAACCGCGCGGCGGTGCCACCAAATGAGTTGGTCAGGAAAATGTCGCTGCCCGCGTTAATTGCACCATCATAAAGCGCGCGAATTTTGGCAGGTTGGTCAACATTCCACAATTCCGGCGCTTCGCCCGCTTCCAGACCCATTGCAAACAGGCTGGTGCCCGTGGCACCGTCTGCCAAAAGCCAATCGCGTTCCGAAAGAAGTTTAGTTAGCGCGTCCATAAATTCATTCCATTTCAATGCCCTAGGGCGTTCAACTCACTAGTTTTGCTGCGATTACATCTAACCGTTCAATCATTGCCCGCAAGCCGTTTGACCGTTGGGCTGACAGGTGCTGATCAAGACCCAGCCGTCCCATTTCGGCCAGTGCGTCCACCGCAACCGCCTGTTTTGCGGTCAGGCCGCTATATAAAGCATGTAAAACAGCAATCAAACCACGCACGATCATGGCGTCGCTATCGCCGGTAAACCGGATGATGGCGTCAGCGCCCTGCCCGTCAATATCAGGCATAATCCAGACCTGCGATGCACAGCCATTTACCTTGGTTTCGGGTATTTTATGTGCGTCGTCCATATCGGGCATTTGCTTACCCAAATCAATGACATAGCGATACCGGTCTTCCCAATCATCCAGAAAGGAAAAATCCTCGGCTATTTCCTCAAATTGTTCGCTGGCCATCATGCACCCCTTTGTGCACTGCATCTAAGCCTTACGCGGCATGAGGTCCAGACCCAACTGTCTGGCAACCCAGTTTAGCGCATCGTCAACACTGGTTACGGTCGGCGTGTCAGGCGGAGTCGGGCGATCAATCAGGATAACCGGCAGGCCAAGGTCGCGCGCGGCCGCCATTTTTGGCCAGCCGCCAGACCCACCGGCATTATGAGCCACCAGAATATCAATTTGATTGGCGCGAAAATTCTCTGTTTCAAACGCAAGATCAAACGGACCCCGCCCCGTTGCGATTTCGCCTTTTGGTGGGGTCGGCGGATGCGGCGCATTTCGGCTGCGAACCGCCAGCTCAATGTTAGCTAACCGATAAAATGGCGTTAAGCGGCTATTGCCAACCGCCAGCAGTGCTTTTGTGGCACCGGATGTCGCCAGAATCGCAGCAGCACCCTCGGCATTTTTGGCAACAAGCCAATTATCACCGAATTCGGGCCGCCACTTGTCTCGCTGCAATAATACATGGGTCTTATTTTTAGCCGACAGTATCGCGCAATCAATCAGGTCAGTGTCAAACGGATGGGCAGCAATCACGACGATATCAGCAGTCGACTCAATTTTAACATTGAGCCGTTCCAAAGCCTTGATCAGCAGATCCGCTTCACGCGATCCGCCGACAACCGCAACCTTCATATTGGCACGATCTTCACACCGTCAGGGGTTGCCGATAAGGCAACTTTGCCATCTTTCAACAACAGTGCATCTGCGCCGAAAACCTCGTGTCGCCACCCCTTCAAGGCCGCAACATCTGGCGCGTCCTCGCTTGCGATCCGATCAAGATCAGCTGCGGTTGCGATCAATTTTGCTGCCACCCCCGCCCCCGAAGACTTGGCTTTAAGCAACACACGCAACAGGTCTGACAAAGCTTCGGACCCCTGTTTCTTTTCGCGCTGAGGCGTAATTTCAGGTAGGTCTTCTTGAGGGCACTCAACGCCGCGTTTTACGGCCGCCAGAATTCCCTCGGCAATTTCACCGCGCCGACCATCGCGCAACAACCGAGACTTGCCAAGATCATGCAGGTTTTTGGGTTTATTTGCGGCTAGCTCTAACAACGCATCATCTTTGTATATCCGCGGGCGCGGGATGTTTTTTTCTTGGGCGTATGCCTCACGAAAATTTGCCAATTCCCGTGCTACTGCCAAAAACCGCTGCGAACTTGTGCGCGTTTTCAAACGCTTCCACGCATTTTCGGGCTTAACGATATAAGTATCTGGGTTCATCAAAACCGCCAATTCTTCCTCAACCCATGCCTCGCGGCCGGTTTCTTTTAACTGCCGCGCCAGTTCCTCATAGACCACCCGCAAATGGGTAACATCACCAATCGCATAGGTTTTTTGATTGTCCGACAAAGGCCGCCGTGACCAATCGGTAAACCGGCTGGATTTATCAACTTGTTGCCGGGCGATTTTCCGCACGAGGGTTTCATACCCGACCTGTTCACCAAAGCCACAGACCATTGCCGCAACCTGTGTGTCAAAAAACGGTTTGGGAATCACATTGCCCTCAACCGCAAAAATTTCCAGATCTTGCCGCGCCGCGTGAAACACTTTCACCACGTTTTCATTGCGGAACAAGTCATAAAGTGGCGCAAGGTCAATACCTTCGGCCAATGTGTCAATTAGCACGGCCCCCTCAGTGCCCTCACCAGGCATAGCGACCTGCACAAGACAAAGCTGTGCGTAATACGTGCGTTCCCTCAGGAATTCCGTGTCGACCGTGACATAGGGCTGACTTGCGCACTCATCACAAAACGCGGCAAGCGCGTCAGTAGTTGTTAAAGTTCTCATCCCCCTGCTATATCTTGCTTGTGCCTCTTTTTCCAAGCTTTTTTCGGAGCAAACCATGCGCGCCAGACTAAAAATCGACCTAGCAACACCAGAGCCGCCGCCACAAGCGTCCATTGATGCCGCCCTTAGGTTGTTAACAACAGGACGCTTATTCCGATACGGTGAAATGGGCGGTGAAGGCAGCGAAGCCGCATTATTAGAAACCGAGTTCGCGGCGCTGGTCGGATCAAAATATTGCCTTGGGGTAAATTCCGGCGGATCAGCCATGTTTTTAGCGCTAAAAGCAGCAGGTGTTCTACCGGGTGACAAGGTTTTACTGAACGCATTCACCCTAGCGCCAGTGCCAGGTGCACTGCAACATCTGGGCGCGGAAACGGTTTTGGTTGAAATCAACGACCGTCTGGTGATTGATCCCGAAGATTTACGGCTTAAAGCCAAAAATTCTGGTGCAAAATATCTGCTCATGTCGCATATGCGCGGCCATATTGCCGATATGGACGTGATTTCAGCCATTTGCGCGGAATTTGACATCAAAATGATTGAGGACTGCGCCCACACCATGGGAGCAACGTGGAACGGTACGCAGACCGGGCGTTTTGGCATTGTTTCGGCGTTTTCCAGCCAATCTTTCAAGCAATTCAACACCGGTGAAGGCGGGTTGATCGTGACAGATAACCCTGACATTGCCGCGCGCGCGATTCTGATGTCGGGCAGTTATATGCTGTATGAACAACACGCAGCCGCGCCTGACGCCTACGTTTTCGACCGCTGGAAAGGCACCTGCGCCAATCACTCGATGCGCATCAGCGCGCTGACCGCTGCGATTTTGCGCCCTCAACTGCCGCTATTGCCTGCCCGCAATGCCCGCTGGCGGGTGATCCATGACCGCATCGCTATGCGGTTGCGGCGTCACCAGATGTTACGTCTGCCCAACAGGCCCGAGGCCGAGGGTTACATCCCAACCTCAATTCAGTTTTTCATGGCTGGCGATAAAATTGAGGCGGTCATAAAGGAAAGTACGGCCCACGGTGTGCCGATCAAGTTTTTTGGCGGCGATACCGCGATCGGGTTCACCTCACGGTCACCGCATTGGGAATATATTGATAATCCACAACAAGTTACCAAGTCTGAACAGATACTATCAACCCTGTGCGATGTGCGTCTGCCGCTTGGTTTGACTGATGATCAGGCTGACACATTGGCTGATGTCATCACCCAGTCAATTGACGCGGTGATGTTATGAGCCGCCTCTCGCTTCGCGCCATTGAAATTTTTATCGCGGCCATTGAACAGGGCTCGGTGGCCGCTGCCGCAAAGCTATTAAAAACCAGCCCGTCATCCATCAGTCAACAAATCACCAATCTTGAAACCACCCTTGGGGCCACGCTGATCGACCGCGCGGCGCGGCCACTGGCCTTAACGCCTGCTGGCCACCTGTTTCAACGTCGCGCATTGACCATTCTGTCCGAGGCGACGCAAGCGCGTGCCGAACTGGCCGCGCAGGATTTCTCAAAGCTCACCCGATTTAGCATCGCGATGATTGATGATTTTGAGCCAGACGTGACCCCTGCCCTAATGTCACAACTGGCCGAGGATATGCCCTCGGCCCAAATCGTTTTGCAAACCGGCGCGAGCCTCACAAATCTGGCCGCGCTGGAATCGCGCCGCGCCGACATTTGTGTTGCCGCTGATCCAGATACCCCGGCTGACTGGCTTGAGGTGTATCCCTTGATGAATGAGCAATTTGTGCTTTTGGCGCCAAAAGGGATCGTCACCAATGATGCCTTGACGCAATTAGCCAATCTGCCGTTCATCCGTTTCCCCGAAGGTCAGGTGGTTGGGCGCAAAATTGAGGCCAAATTAGCGGCAGAACGTCTGTCATTGCCCCATAAGTTTGAGCTGGATAGCTATCAATCCATTATGGCGATGGTCGCCAAGGGGGCTGGCTGGTCGATCGCGCCGCCGATGTGCTATCTGCGCGCGCAACGATTTCAGGGCAAGGTAGACATGCTGCCGCTGCCGTTTGACGGCCTGTCACGGCGGATATCACTGTTTGCCCGTCGTGATGCGCTTGATCGTATGCCGCGTGACATCGCCGCGCGCATGCGTCCGTTAGTCAACGATATGCTTATCGCACAGACAACCAAAGATTTTCCGTGGCTGAAAAACGGATTTACGTTGCTGAACTAGGGGTTAAGGCAGCCGAACATCGGATTCTAAGCGCTGGAAAAGGCTCTCGAAAACCCGTTTTCCGGCATCGTTTAACCGCGCATCATGCCAAAGGGTTAGGTCAGGCTCAATGTCGCCCACGATCACCAGTGCAAACATGCCGTGCCGATTGTGAACCTTGCATTTAAACCCGTAAATCCCCGAGGTATTCAACATGATTTCAAAATGTGGTTCGTGTTCCACATCAACCATTTCAACGCCTTCGGGCCAAATGCCCTCAACCGATTTCACCGTGTGATTACCGACAGAGTTCAGAAACCGCACGGAATCACCGGGTTCAATCCAAAAGTAATTTGGCTCAAACCGGTAAAATTCCTCGGGTGTTAGGGCAAACAGGTCGGTGATCTGGTCGACTTCTCAAACTCACCGGCTTGCACAGTCGGTGCGGTAACGGCGATAATTGCAGCAACAACAATCTCACGCAACCCATTGATTATCCGCACAGTTTCACGTCAGAAGTGTTCTTTGCATCGGCAACACATGTAAGGATAAAGTCAACGGTTTGGTCCAATTCCTCAACCGATAATCCAATCGGCAGCCGAATATCACAGGCCCGTTTCAGCATCGCACGTGTCATTGGCAATTCAGGCACATTGCCAATGAATTTCCAGTTCCAGAACACCCGCGCGTTATCGCCCTGCATGCCAAAAATGCTAATCATATTGCCGCGCTGCCGAGAGATTTCCATGACATCAAACGCCTCAGCATCGTCAAACCCAATTAGGTTAAATTGCAGCGAATCTGGTGCGCGAACTTCGCGTGCGTCGGCTTTTGGCACCTCGATGAAAGGTGAATTGTTCAGCTTGGCTTCAACATATTCATAGTTTTTCAGGCCCTTGGCAACACGACCATCGACCTCGGCGATTTGCGGGTGAATAACCGCGGCCGATAGATTGCTCATACGCAGATTGAACAGTGGAAACATGTTTTGATATTTTTCAAACGGCACGTCATCGGTCATGTGTTTGGCCCAGTTATGCTCATAAGCACCTGACATGATGACCGATTTTGCGTAGACGTCTGGGTCATTGGTCAACAATATACCGCCCTCGCCACCGTTAACCATTTTGTAAGACTGAAAGCTGAAACAGCCAACTGTGCCCATAGTACCGACTTTTTGACCGTTCCACAGTGTCCCGAGCGAGTGCGCCGCATCTTCAATTAACGGAACATCATAAAAATCACACAGCGTTTTAATCGCATCCATATCCGAGGTGTGCCCGCGCATATGGCTGATAATCACCGCCTTGGTGCTGTCAGTCAGTTTTGACTCAAAATCGTCCATATCGATGCGCAGATTGGCACCAACTTCAACAAGTATCGGCAGCGCCCCAGCGTGCACAACCGCACTTGGTACAGCGGCAAAGGTCCAGGCTGGTATCAACACCTGATCGCCGGGCATAACGCCAACGGCTTTCAACGATAGATAAATCGCTGACGAACAGGAATTCACCGCCAACGCGTATTTGACACCCATAAACGCTGCGAACTCTTTTTCCAGCAAGGTTACAGGTGACGGATCATTCAAGGATGCCGTATATCGAAACAGATCACCGGTCTCCATCATCTCGTCAATGACGGCCCGTGCGGATTCCGGAATCGGTTCCGCATCATATACACTGCGCTTGCCCATACTGTTCTCTTTTTCTTAATGTTGTCTTTAGGTTTTCTATACGACAACCGTTTGATTCGAGAAAGCCAATAGTTTTAGACAGGCGTAAATGTGCTTATTCTGAAACGTTATGAAACAGTGGTGTGAGTGGCTCCGGCGGTAGGGATCGAACCTACGACAAATTGATTAACAGTCAACTGCTCTACCGCTGAGCTACGCCGGAACAAGGCACGCATATTTGCGTCGGTAACCGCGATATAGCAAAGCCGATATAGGGCGACAAGCGGAATATGCAACATTTTTCAAACTAGTTGAAATTGGCTATCAACCCGCAACGCCCCAAGCGGCTGCACCCGGCCCCTCTCAACCAGATCAATGATGTGCGCCAACACGTTCCGGCTGGCCATAGGCAGCAGACGTTGGTCAATATCGCTGTAAATCTTGGTTGTAATATTTTGAATGTCAGTTGGCCCGCTGACTAGTTCTGCCAAAATTTGATCTTCTCGCCCCAAACGGTGGGCCAGCAGGTAATCCAGCATGTTGTGCGCTTCCAGTAACGGAGCGCCGTGACCGGGGTAATATGTATGCTCGGGGCGATTCTGTAGTTTTCGCAGTGATTCCATGAATTGGGTCAGATCACCGTCGGGCGGCGAGACCAACGTGGTCGCCCAGCCCATCACATGATCGCCCGAAAACAGGGCGTCGTTCCCCAGCCATGCAAAACACAGGTGGTTTGACAGATGGCCAGGGGTGTGGATCGCCTCAAGCGACCAACCATTGCCCTCAATGATCGCGCCGTGTTCAAGCAGAACATCAGGCGCAAAATCTGCATCGATGCCCTCGCCGCCGCCCAGACCACCCTGACGGGCCAAAGTGTCCATCACTGCGCTGCGCCCCGCATGACTTGGCCCGAACCCCAGCACTGGCGCGTCAAATTTCTGCGCCAGACGTTTGGCCAGCGGTGAATGATCGACATGTGAATGGGTCACAATAACATGGCTAACCCGCTGCCCGTTCAACGCCGTACAAAGCGCCGCAAAATGTGACGGGTCATCAGGGCCGGGGTCAATCACCGCAACGTCGCCCTCGCCCAGAATATGGGTTCGGGTACCCGTGAACGTCATCGGGCTGGCATTGCCTGCCGTGACAACGCGCAGGCCGTCAGTGACGTGTTCAACCACGCCAATTTCGGGCGAATGGATAAGATTAAACGGCGGTTTCATAAACGTGCCTCTTGCCAGCGATGAATGTGCAGACTAACCGTTAACAATGGATTTTGGTTGGCTCAAGCGATACATGCCGCGTAGCCTGTTTGGGCGGACGCTGCTTATCCTATTATTTCCGATGATTTCACTGCAGTTAATCGTCGGACAGGTGTTCATTCAACGGCACTTTCAACGGGTAACCGAGCAGATGTCAGAATCGGTTGGCCTTGAAATAAACTATGCAATTCAACTGATTGAGCTGAATGAAACGGTCGAAGACGTTCGGTCAGCGCTTGACGAAATCTCGGTTAATCTGGAAATGCTGCTGCTGTTGAATCCAAACATCGAAATGCCAGATCACAATGCCAGATATTTTTATGATCTGTCAGGTAAAGCCCTGATCAACAGTCTAATGAACAGCATTGACCTGCCGCTAAAGGTGGATTTACGCGTTGATCGGCTGCGGGTGGCCATTTGGATCGAAACGTCCAAAGGGGTTCTTGAGGTCATTTTGCCGCGCAGCAGGGTTACGGCGACCAATCCGCATCAGCTGCTGGTGCTGATGGTATTTGCGTCAATATTACTGGCGATCATTTCGATCGGATTTCTGCGCATTCAAATCCGCCCAATCCGTAATCTGGCTAAAGCTGCTGAGGCCTATGGCAAAGGTCAGGATGTGAAAATGCACCCAGCGGGGTCAACCGAAATACGTCAGGCGGCGCTGGCATTTATGACCATGCGCAACAAACTTGATCGCCAGATGGAGCAACGCACGTTAATGTTGTCGGGGGTTAGCCACGATTTGCGCACCCCGCTGACACGGATGAAACTGGCACTGGCCATGATGGATGACACCCATGATTTGGATCAGGATGTTATTGAGATGGAGCGTATGTTGGACGGTTTTTTGACCTTTGCGCGTGATGACAAAGCCGAACAAGGTCAGCCCATTGATCCAATGGCGCTGGCGAGGGATTTGTATGACGGTTTGCAACGTAGTGGGGCGAAAATCGACCTTGTTACCCAATATGACACCTACAATAAAACCGCTGTTATCATGAAGCAGGACTCGGTCAAACGCGCCGTCCAAAACTTGCTGGACAACGCCAGTCGATACGCGAACAATATCCTATTTACCGTTGTTCTAAAAGATAAATTCCTCGAATTTCGGGTTGAAGATAACGGCCCCGGAATCCCTAAAGATAAACGTGAACAAGCCGTTCAACCCTTTACCCGGCTCGACGATTCCCGCAGCTCGACCCATGACGGCAGCGTGGGGCTTGGCCTGTCGATTGCAACTGATATTGCGCGCGCACATGGTGGTACGTTAGAATTGTCGACCAGCGATGCGCTTGGCGGGCTTTGTGCTCGACTTACGATCCCTCGTTAGCTGTATCTAATCCTGACTGCGCACAGAAACCGACGTATGTCCCTAATTTCAAACCCTTTTCAGGGTTTGAGGCATTGCCATCCAGCGCTCGTTTTTTAACGCCCTGCAAAATTGCTGCCATCCTAAAAAAGCTAAACGCGATGTAAAACCGCATGTCGGGCGACGCAGACATGCCACGCCGCTGCGCGTATTGCGCTATATATTCGGCATCAGACGGGATCCCCAGCGCAGCGCGATCAACCCCCGCCAGCCCGCGCCCATCGGGGCCAACCGGCATGGCCCATTGCATAAGCTGCGACCCTAGATCAGCCAGCGGATGGCCAAGTGTTGATAGTTCCCAATCAAGAATAGCGGTTAGTGCGTTGGTTTTAGTGTCAAAAAGCAGATTGTCTATCCGCCAATCGCCGTGCACCAGTGTCACCACGCCATCATCCGGCGGCAGATTTTCTGTCAGCCAGTTAATCAAATTATCCATGCTGGCAATTGTTTCGGTTTCGCTGGTGCGATACTGGCCAGTCCAGCGACTTAGCTGTCGTTCAAAATAATTGCCAGCCTTGCCGTAATCCTGCAATCCGGCAGCGGCCAGATCAACCGAATGTATGGCCACCAGACCCGCGTTCATCGCATCGTAAATAACCAGCCGATCGGCGGCTGATTTATCGTTCAGCCGCGGATCATTGAAATTTCGCCCCTCAGAAAAGTCCATCACATAGAACATAGTGCCGGTGACTGACAGGTCTTCGGATAAGAAATAAGGGTGCGGCACCGGTAAGCCCTGCTTGGACAGTGCCGACAGCACCCGAAATTCACGATCAACCGCATGAGCAGATTTAAGAAGATCCCCTAACGGCTTGCTTCGCAACACATATTTCTTACCTTGAGTCGATAAGATATATGTCGGGTTCGACTGCCCCGAAGCAGTTTTTTCAGCCGTGACCGGCCCCGAAAACCCGTCAATATTGTCGCGAAGAACCCGTTCAACGGCTGAAATATCCATTAGATTTTTTCATTGGTGTGTTTGCGCAATTCCACCCGCGCCACTTGTCGGCGATGTACGGCATCCGGCCCATCGGCCAGACGCAAGGTCCGCAGATGTGTCCAACTTGCCGCTAACGGCGTGTCCTGACTGATCCCTTGTGCACCAAACATCTGCACCGCTTCGTCAACGACTTTTAGCGCCACACGCGGCGCGACGACCTTGATCTGGCTGATCCACGGGGCAGCCGCCCGCACATCGCCCTGATCCATCATCCAAGCTGCCTTTAGGCACAACAGCCGCGCCTGCTCGATCTCCATCCTGCATTCGGCAATTATGTCGTAATTTGCGCCAAGTTGCGCAATCTTTTTGCCAAATGCCTCGCGGGCCAAACTACGTTTACACATCAGGTCCAGCGCGGCCTCAGCGTGGCCAATGGCGCGCATACAATGGT
>JAESRG010000029.1 GCA_016764785.1 Paracoccaceae bacterium | reverse complement strand
GCCAATGCAAATGCTGCTGCAGCAAGTGTGGCGCCTGATTTTCCGGTATGTTTCATTGTATAAAATCTCCAAGTAATTATTTCCCAAATCGGTGAGCCAGTTTGATCAAACTCGCCAATGACTATCAATTAACGCTTTCGTGAGGTCGGTTATTGGATTGGAGATGTTCACTATCTATTTGAAATTACTAATAAAAATGCCCGAATCGTGGCTCCGGGCATGATTGGATTTATCAAATTTTATAAACAATTGATCACGAATAAAGTATTCGTGAGGAACGGCTATTAAGCGCTTTAGAGAATTGAGCTGAGCTTCATGGCAACGCTCATGTCGCCATCGACTTTGATTTTCCCCTGCATGAAAGCTGCTGTTGGATCGAGATCGCCAGAAATCAGATCGTTCATGGTTTCAAGATCAAGAGATACTGTGCAATCTGCATCGCCGCCATCGGTGGTGCTACGCAGCAGCGCCAGTGCGGAATCCATATCAAAATTTGTTTCAAAAGGGCGAAAAGCAGCGGGTTGGTCGCTCATATCAGGGGGTCCGATCCAAAATTAACCAAAAAATAATCTATGAGCGGCTGAATGCCGCAAACGGATATCTTGTACTTATCCGCTTAATATGGTCTTTCACGGCTAAGAGACAACCTGTTTGCACCACAACATCAGTGGATTGCGAATTTATTGACATGAATAGTGTCACAATATTGGGGATGATAATATGCGATTGAATAACCTTTTCAAAGGGTTGCTAGCTGCAATTGGGGGTATGACTTTGGCTGGTGCAGCATTTGCACAAGACAGCCTGTCAGGCCTCGAATCTATCGGCAAGCCAACACTCGGCGCGATGGGTTTTCAACCAGCGGCCACTGAACTGGCCCGTGACCAGCAATGGCTGGACGGAATGGTGCTGATTATCATCACTGTGATCACAATTTTTGTGACTCTTTTGATACTGTGGATTGTTTTTCGGTATAACAGCCGCATCAACAAAACGCCGGCGACTTTTACCCATCACTCGTTGATTGAGGTCGTCTGGACGATCTTGCCAATTCTGATCTTGATTGTGATCGGGTCTTTCTCATTGCCACTGTTGTTCAAAGAGCTTGAAACCCCTGAAAGCGACTTGACCATCAAAGTGACCGGCAATCAGTGGTACTGGACTTATTCGTATCCTGAGAATGAATTCGAATTTGACAGCTATATGATTGGTTCTCCGGCGACGATGGATGAAGCTTCGGACCCGAACGATGCGAATGTAACGCCATTTGTTAACGATGAATTTATGGCGATTAAGCTTGAAAACGCCGGCTATGCAGCAGATGAATTCTTGCTGGCAGCTGATACTGCGATCGTGGTGCCCGTGGGTGCTGTTGTTCGGGTGCATGTTACCGGGTCTGACGTAAACCACTCGTTTGCGGTGCCAGCTTTTGGTATCAAAATTGATGCAATCGTGGGGCGCTTGAACGAAACATGGTTCCGCGTTGGTGCTGATCCTGAAGATATCGCTGACGGAACAGACAGCAATGAAAACTACATCGGCATTTATTTCGGGCAGTGTTCCGAGCTGTGTGGGAAGGACCATTCTTATATGCCGATCGTGGTCAAGGTTGTATCCGAGGAAGACTATGCCATTTGGCTGGCCGGTGCGATCGAAGAATATGGCGGCGTCGCAGCCGTTGCCATGGCTCAAGCCAACTAAGCGGATAAGGCAGCGATATGACTGACGCGACCTATACGGATACCCGCGAATACGAGGCGCAATTCGGCGATTATGTTGAATTGCTAAAGCCCCGTGTGATGCGGCTGGTGATCTTCACCGCTGCGGTGGGCTTGTTTGCTGCGCCAAGTGCCGTGCATCCGGTCATTGCCTTTGCCTCGATCCTGTGTATCGCGGTGGGTGCTGGTGCATCTGGCGCGCTGAACATGTGGTGGGACCGCGACATCGACGCGATCATGAAGCGCACGGCAGGGCGGCCTATTCCGTCAGGCCGTATTCAGCCGAACGAGGCTTTGGCCATTGGTCTGACCCTGTCTTTTCTGTCGGTGATGATGCTGGGCTTGTTTGCCAATTTGGCGGCTGCTGGATTGCTGGCTTTTACCATCTTCTTTTATGCCGTGGTCTATTCCATGTGGCTGAAACGGGCGACTCCACAGAACATCGTGATTGGTGGCGCTGCCGGGGCATTCCCGCCGATGATCGGCTGGGTTGTGGCTACCGGAAGTATCGGCGTTGAGGCGGTGCTGATGTTTCTGCTGATCCTGATCTGGACACCCCCACATTTCTGGGCGTTGGCCTTGTGGCGCAACGAAGATTACAAAGCCGCCAAAATTCCGATGCTGCCAGTAACCCATGGCACGCGCGTGACGCGCCGTCATATTCTGGCTTATACTTTGGTGCTGATCCCGATTGCGATTGCACCTGCGTTTACCCAGATCGGTGGCAGCTTGTATTTTGGCGTATCCGTTGTGCTGAACCTGATCTTTCTGTGGGGTGCTGTGCATCTGTTCCGTCGGAACGACGAAGACACGGTGGTTGATGATTTTCGTGCAGAAAAACGGTTTTTCGCCTTTACGATTCTGTATTTATTCTTGCATTTTGTCACTTTGCTGGTCGTCGCCGCTTTGCGCGCATATGACCTGCACCTTGGCAGTTTTCCAGTGTGGTTTTAACATGAGCTTTCATCCTGAACATGAACTTCATACCCGTCGCAAAGGCCGCAATTCGGCTGTTGGCCTGTTGTTGGGCGGTTTTGTGGTGCTGGTATTTGCGGTCTCGATCGTCAAACTCAGCCAACCCCAATCCGAGGATACCCACGCGCCAAACTATGTGACACCTTCACAGGTCAGCGAATGAGCAGCAAATCCAACAACAAAATGGTTGTCCGGCTGGCGGGGCTTGTGGTTTTCATGGGGGTGATGGCGTTTGCCTCGGTCCCGTTTTACAACTGGTTTTGTGCTGTCACTGGCTATGCCGGTACGACAGCACGGTCAGATGCGCCAAGCACCGAAATACTGGACCAGACCATTACCATTCGGTTTGATGCCAATGTCGAAAATGGCATGGCGTGGGAGTTCAAACCCCTGCAACGGGTGATGGAGCTGCGCATCGGTGAGGTCGGCATGGCCTATTACGAAGCATATAACCCGACAGACCGCGTGATCGCAGGGTCGGCTGGTTACAATGTTGCACCGTTTTCAGCCGGTAACTTCTTTTCCAAGATCGATTGCTTTTGCTTTGAAATGCAAGTTCTTCAGCCTGGCGAGCGGGTCGAGATGCCGGTCACATTCTATGTAGACCCGGAAATTGTAAACGATCTTGACGGGCAGCGGGTGCATTCCATCACGCTTTCTTATACTTTCTATGAAACCGAATTGCCTGAGCAAGACATCGCACTTGCGCCAAGCACCCAAGACAACCAGAATACGCAGGTCAATTGACCGCAGACCATAAGGGACAATACTAATGGCACACGAGAAAAACCACGATTACCATATTTTGCAGCCAAGCCCTTGGCCGCTGATGGGCGCTATCTCGGCGTTTATCATGTTCTACGGCGCTGTGATGTATTTCAACACGGGCTGGCCTTGGGTCATGTTGGTGGGGCTGGCTGGTGTGCTTTACACAATGTATGTCTGGTGGGCGGATGTTATCAAGGAAAGCCAAGTGGGCGACCACACACCGGTGGTGAAAATCGGTATTCGCTATGGTGTGATTATGTTCATCGCATCGGAAGTGATGTTCTTTTTCGCATGGTTCTGGATGTTTTTCAAAAGCGCGCTGTACCCGATGACCCAAATCGAGGGCATTCAGGAAATCGCGACATCGTTTCCGGCGGCTGGCATTGATACGTTTGACCCATGGCACCTGCCACTGATTAATACGCTGATCCTGTTGTGCTCGGGGGCTGCGGCAACTTGGGCGCACCACGCGCTGGCCCATGAAAATAACCGTAAAGACCTGAAAACCGGCCTGCTGATTGCCATTCTGTTGGGCGTGTTGTTCACCGTGTTTCAGGCTTATGAATATAGCCACGCGGCGTTTGGTTTCTCGGGTAACATCTATGGTGCTGTGTTCTTTATGGCGACTGGCTTCCACGGTTTCCATGTTTTGATCGGCACGATCTTTCTGTTTATCTGTCTGATGCGGGCGCGGGCGGGGCATTTCACCCCTGAAAGCCATGTCGGATTTGAAGCTGCCGCTTGGTATTGGCACTTTGTCGATGTGGTCTGGTTGTTCCTGTTCATCTCGGTGTATGTCTGGGCTGGCTAAATCCGCTAACATAAAAAATAAAACGCGGGTCAATGGGCCCGCGTTTTTTGTTGGAGCAGTGCAAATGAATAAGCGCATGATCGCACCAATCCTGTTCGGGATTGTTGGCATTACCATCTTGGTCTTGCTGGGCAACTGGCAAGTGCGGCGTTTGGCATGGAAGCAAGACATGCTGGCCAATATTGAGGCCCGATTGACCGCCCCCGCGATTGACCTGCCCGACATTTTGGACCCAGCGCGCGACAGGTTTTTATCGGTCAAAGTCACGGGCCAGATGGTGGGCGCCGAAATTCATGTTCTGTCCTCAGACCCCAGCACGGGTGCAGGCTATCGGATAATCACAGCCTTTGTGACAGATTCTGGCCGCCGTATTTTAATTGATCGCGGTATTGTTCCTGAGGCCAAAAAGGACGCTGATCGCGTGCCGGAAAACGGGGTGATTTATGGCAATCTGCTTTGGGCAAATGATACTGATAAATACACCCCTGAAGCAAATTTAACCCGTAATATCTGGTTTTCGCGCGCCGAAGGACCCTTGGCAGAGGCGCTCAATACCGAGCCGATTTTTCTGGTGCAAAGCTCTACTACGCTGTCAAACGGGCCAATTCCGATACCGGTTGGGCTGAATACCCCGAACAATCATCTTGAATATGCAGTGACATGGTATGGGTTTGCCATTGTCTGGCTGGGCATGACCCTGTATCTGCTATGGCGGATCAAACGGCGCACAATTTAAAAGGCTGCTCATTATGAAATTTATCTCGACCCGTGGGCAAGCGCCCGAACTGTCTTTTGAGGACGCAATGCTCAGCGGATTAGCCCGCGATGGCGGGCTATATGTTCCGTCGGAATGGCCCCAGATGAGCCATGATGACATCGCGGCGCTGGCTGGCCTTTCTTATGAAGACGCGGCATTTCGCATCATGAAACCGTTTGTCGGCGACACCTATAGTGACGACGAATTTCGCGGCATCATCAAGCGGGCTTACGCGGGGTTCCGCCACCCTGCGCGGGTGCCGCTGGTTCAGATCGGCCCAAATGATTTTCTGCTGGAGCTGCATCACGGGCCAACACTGGCCTTCAAAGACGTGGCAATGCAGTTGATCGGTCAAATGTTTGAGACCACATTGAAAAAACGCGGCGAACGAGTGACCATTGTTGGGGCCACCTCGGGTGATACCGGTTCGGCAGCGATTGAGGCCTTTCAAGGCCTCGAATCAGTAGACGTGATTATCCTCTATCCGCATGGTCGCGTTTCAGAAGTGCAACGTCGCCAGATGTCGACGCCAACGGCATCGAATGTGCATGCGCTGGCGATGGACGGTGATTTTGACGATTGTCAGGCGCGTTTGAAAGACATGTTTAACGATTTTGATTTCCGCGACCGCGTGAAATTGGCGGGTGTGAATTCGATTAACTGGGCGCGGGTGATGGCGCAGGTGGTCTATTTCTTCACCTCGGCTGTCAGTCTTGGTGGGCCGCATCGCAAAATCAGCTTTACCGTGCCGACAGGAAATTTTGGCGATATATTTGCCGCGTATGTCGCAAAACGTATGGGCTTGCCAATTGACCGGCTGGTTATTGCCACCAACCAAAACGACATTCTACACCGCACATTGCAAGGTGGCGCGCATGAAAAACAAGGCGTGACCCCAAGCATTAGCCCGTCGATGGACATTCAGGTCAGTTCAAACTTTGAACGGCTAATGTTTGATCTTTATGATCGCGAAGGCAGCGCTGTGCAGCAATTGATGGACGCGTTGCAAGACAACGGCACGTTTGAGCTGTCACAAGGCGCGTTGGCAAAGCTAACGGCTGAGTTCGATTCGGGGCGCTGTTCTGAAGATGAAACCTCGGCAACGATCAAAGATATGCTGGAAAGCACCGGCGAACTGTTATGCCCACATTCGGCTGTGGCGGTAAACGTAGCTCGGGCGCAGCGCGGCGATAGTGCCGTGCCGATGGTGGCCCTCGCGACTGCACATGCCGCCAAGTTCCCCGATGCGGTTGAGGACGCGACAGGCATTCGCCCCGATCTACCGCCGCATATGGCCGATTTGTTTGATCGAGATGAGCGCATCACTCGGGTTCCGAATGACTTGGAGGCCCTGAAAGCCGTTATTTTAGAAAGGTCACGGATTTGAGCGTCCAAACTCATACCCTGAAAAACGGGTTTCGCATTCTGACAGAAAACATGCCTGGCCTTGAATCAACCACCATAGGTGTTTGGGTCAATGCCGGCGCGCGCAACGAGACTGCGTCGCAAAATGGCATCGCACATTTTCTGGAACACATGGCCTTTAAGGGCACTAAACGGCGCACCTCGCTTGAGATCGTCGAATCGATAGAAAATGTTGGCGGATTTCTGAACGCTTATACCAGTCGTGAAACCACGGCGTATTACGCGCGGGTTTTGGCACAAGATGTGCCGTTGGCGCTGGATGTGCTAGGTGATATTCTGCGGAATTCCACGTTTGAGGCCAAAGAGATTGAAGTCGAGCGCGGCGTGATCATTCAGGAAATCGGCCAGAGCCTTGATACGCCTGACGATGTGGTTTTCGATTGGCTGCAAGAGGTCGCCTATCCGGATCAGCCGATGGGTCGGTCAATTCTTGGGCCAACCGAATTGATCAAAGGCTTTAATCGCAACGATCTGTCTGGTTTTGTGGCACAAAACTATGGCCCTGAGAATTTGATTCTGTCAGCCGCTGGCGCAGTCGATCATGACGCGCTGGTCAAACAGGCCGAGGCCTTGTTTGGTGATATGCCGCGTGGCACGGCGCCGCTTGCGGTTGCTTCCAGATTTATCGGTGGCGAACGACGGGTTCTCAAGGATTTGGAACAAGCCCATTTTACGTTGGCTTTTGAGTCGCCGGATTATTCTGGTAACGAACTTTTTCCAGCACAGGTCTTTGCGTTGGTGCTGGGCGGCGGCATGACCTCAAGGCTATTTCAGGAAATTCGTGAAAAGCGTGGGCTGTGCTATTCGATCTTTGCCAGTTCTTCACCCAGCGTTGATACCGGCATGTTCAGCATTTATGCGGGCACATCGGGTGATCAGCTGGCCGAACTGATGACGCTAACGGTGGACGAGCTGCGCCGCGCCGCTGATGATATTTCTGAAGCGGAGGTTGAGCGCAGCCGCGTGCAAATGAAAGCCGGATTGCTGATGGGGCTGGAAAGCCCTTCGGCGCGGGCTGAGCGCATGGCGCGCGCAATGACGATCTGGGGCAAGGTGCCAACGCTTTCCGAGACGGTTGAGAAAATCGACGCGGTGAATGTTGCCAATGTTCGGGAATTTGGCACCAGCTTGTGTGTCAGCGGCAAACAGGCGATGGCGCTTTACGGGCCGATCGAGGTCGCACCAACATTGGCTAGCCTAAACGAGACGTTGCTAACCTGATATGTTTAACCGTCGTTCAAAATTTGCGCTGCAAACAGATCGGCTGGTGTTGCGATTGCCGCGCGGGGCAGATTACGCCGCTTGGGCTGAAATGCGCCAAAGTGGCGTTGAGTTTCTGGCCCCGTGGGAGCCGGTGCGCAATGTGGATTACCCCAGTCGCCGCGCCTTTCAGAATCGCGCCTATTGGGCGGCAAAATCGGCTAAAGCGGGTACGGCGTATCCGTTTCTGTTGACCTGTCAGTCTGACGGCAAGGTTATTGGCGGGCTGACGCTAGACAATGTGCGCCGCGGCCCGTCGAAAGCGGGCTCGGTCGGGTATTGGATCGGCCCAGATTTTGCACGCATGGGCTATATGGCTGAGGCGCTGGAGGCCGTGACGCATTACGCCTTTACCACGCTCGATCTTAGCCGGATTGAGGCGGCCTGCCTACCCGAGAACAAGCCGTCGCGCGCCTTGCTGGAAAAGTCCGGTTTCAAATACGAGGGCGTGGCGCAAAGCTATTTACAAATAGCCGGACGCTGGCGCACCCATGTGCTTTATGCCAGTTTGCGTGGTGACAGACGTGGAAAAACCAACGCAGGATAGGGGTTTGATGCTGACCGATGCCACACCTGAATTTGTAACTAAGCTGGCAATGCAGCTGGGCGCTGGCGCCATGCGCATGGTTGAACCGCGCGATCTGGAAGAACCCCGCGGGGTTTTCACAGGTAAAGCAGCGGCCGTTTTTCGACCATTAACCGTGGGCGAAGTCTCAACCATTCTAGCGACATGTAACGCGGCGCGCGTGGGCGTGGTGCCGTTATCTGGTGGCACAGGATTGGCCGGTGGCCAGACCTTGCAGGATGGCGCGATGCCGGTGATCTTGTCACTGGAACGCATGACCACAATTATTGATATTTCGCCAGAAAACAACAGCATGACCGTGCAAGCCGGGGCGATTTTGGCCGATGTTCAAACCGCAGCGCAGAACGCAGGGCGGCTGTTTCCGCTGTCGCTGGCCTCAGAAGGCTCGTGCCGCATTGGCGGCAATCTGGCCACCAATGCCGGTGGCGTAAATGTGCTACGCTATGGCAATATGCGGGATTTATGTTTGGGGCTAGAATATGTTTTGGCAGATGGAACCATCGTCAATACATTGAAAATGCTACGGAAAGATAACACGGGGTATGATTTACGTCATTTGATGATCGGGTCTGAAGGCACGCTCGGGGTGATCACATCTGCGATTTTACGGCTGCTTCCACTGCCAAATTTTTATGAAACCGCGATGCTGGCTGTACCCTCACCAAAGGCGGCGCTGGCATTGCTGACACTGCTGTCAGATCAGCTGGGCGGGGTGATTTCCGCGTTTGAACTAATTCATCGCAACGGGCTGGATTTTCTGACCGAAGCGGGGCTGCCGTTCACTGAACCCTTTTCTGAGCCATCCGAATGGATGGTACTGCTGGATTGCGCTGACGGTATGACCATTCGCGACAAGGTCGAAAACGCTTTGATGGCCGCGATGGAGGCAGGTCTGGTTTCCGATGCCGTACTTGCGCAAAACGAGGCGCAACGCCAAGCGCTGTGGCAAATTCGAGAGACTATTCCTGAGGCCAACAAACGTGTCGGCTCGGTGTCATCCCACGATATTTCGGTGCCTGTCGCACAGGTTCCGGCGTTCATTGAAGCTGCAAAACAACGGATTGATCCTATGTTTCGCATCAACTGTTTTGGCCATCTGGGAGACGGCAACCTGCATTACAATATTTTTCCACCCAAAGGAAAATTGCGGGACGAATTTATAGATCTCCGCCCTGAAATTTCCCGATCAATCTATGATCTGGTGGCTGACTTTGGCGGAAGCTTTAGTGCAGAACACGGAATTGGGCGTCTGAAAGTTGATGACCTGAAACGGTATAGCGATGCGGGTAAATTGGCGACCATGCGGGCAATAAAAAATGCACTTGATCCGGGTGGTATTCTGAACCCCGGCGCGATTCTGGCCTGACCCCCTCAACAAAATACCTCCACGCCGTTCGAGCGCAGAGGTATAATCCAGACTTGGCCGTCTGAGGTTTGCAAGTGACCCCCGAATTCCTCGGGATAGGGGTATATTGCCGTCAATTAGTTTAGAAACGGTTACCGAGTATCACTTTAAGCCGATGACATTATTATATTTACGCCCCGTCAAACTCACACAGCCAATGCAAATCAATGCCCATTTTTTTGAGCCGTGCACGACCACCAAGTTCGGGAAGGTCGATGATAAAAGCTGCTGAGATAATTTCGCCGCCCAAGCGCTCAATCAATTTAATGCTGGCCTCAGCCGTGCCACCCGTTGCCAATAGATCATCGACCACAAGGATCTTTTCGCCGGGCAGGATGGCATCGTCATGGACCTCCATGATCGCTTCGCCATATTCCAGCTGGTATTTTTGCTCAATGGTTTTGCCTGGCAATTTGCCCTTTTTGCGGATCGGCACAAAGCCAACCGAAAGTTGGTGCGCAACCGCGCCGCCAAGGATAAAACCGCGGGCCTCAAGCCCGACAACCTTATCAATCTGCACGCCAACATAGGGGTGCAGCAGTTGGTCAATGGCAATGCGAAACCCGCGCGGGTCGCTAAACAGCGTGGTCACATCGCGGAACATAATACCGTCGTGCGGAAAATCAGGAATGGTGCGAATGTAATCTTTAACGGTCTTGGAATTAGCCATTTTTGGCGCCTTTCGGAGATTTCAGCATTTTTTCGACAACTTTGATGGCTTGGGCTTCGCGCTCAGCAAAACTGCCCGAGATTAGCGTATAGCTGGCGCCAAATTTTTCCAGTTTCGCAACAATGCGGTCAAAGAATTGGTTTCGCACTTCCTGTTTGCCATAATAGCGCAGTGGGTCATCTTCCCACGGGGTATTGGCGTCTAGCAGCAGATAGTGATCTGGCAGTTCGATGCGGGCCTCAAGATCATCCAATGAATGCCCCAGCAACATTTCGGCCCAGACCGCGGTGAGCAACGGGTCGGTGTCCTCAAAAAGCACCGGCCCAGCCATCATCGACAGGGTGGTGCGGTGGGCGAGGTGGCCATCAAGAATGAAATGCAATTCCTCGGCGCGGTAATCGCCGGGGGTGCGGTATTTCTCATAGGGGCGGCCATATTCGGGCACGTATGGGCCGCCAAAACGGGTGGCCAGAAAGTCAGCCATGAAGGATTTTCCGGTGCTTTCTGGCCCCACAAGTGTCAGGCGCTTTTGATACCACGGGCGGACCCATCCAGGGATGGATTTCCAGTTGGCAAACGGGTCTTCGCGGATGTCATAGGAATTGGCCGGAAAGGCCATCCACATCGGGTCGAGAATAAAATGTTGGGCGTTCAACGCAATGGCAAGATCAACGACATAAGCTTCAGAGCCAATAACCCTGTCAATCGGATCGGGGTGCAGCTTCCGGATGATCCCCGCCCACTCGGGGCCATACGTCGATACACAGGGATCACCGATATGCAAAATGACATCGGCCTTTGGAAACAGGTTTTCCATCCAGTTTTTGCGTACTTGAGGTGGGATTGGGTCGTTATTACACGCCGCAAGTATGATGGTCAGATGGTCGACCAGATAGGTCGCGGTGCGAATTAGCGCAACGTGACCTTCGTGTGGTGGCATGAATTTGCCGAGTATTACGCCGTTGGTCATGCTTATCCCCACAGTTGCGGCTTGGCGATCATTAGCCAGAAAATGCCCATAAGTGCTATAAACGCTGGCCAGCCGAGCGTAAACCAAATGCGGTAGTACCGCAGGCATTTTTCGCAAAGGCCGGTGCCATTTTGCACGGATTCAGCCGAAAGATCGCGGATTTGGCCTTGGAGCCAAACCACAGGTACCCAAGCGCAGAACGCCATAACGTACAGAAAATAGGTGACGATCAGCCACGGTTCGGTCAAAGACCAGCCTGCCAAATAAACCAGTGTGACCCCACTGATGGGCTGGATGAGCCCGGCAGGTGTCGTGAATATCCAGTCTGCGATCACCACGTTACGGGCCACGGTTGCAACGACTTGAGGCTTGCGCCTGTGCATGGCCGCAACCATTTGAAACGCGGTGCCCATGCCGGTGCCAAACAGCACGGTGGACGACAGGATATGCACCCATTTTGCCAGCTCATAATAGTCCATTTAGCGTTCTTCCTCCAACACTCGGTGGATCAGGATAAGCACCAAAACCGGAATATTCTTCAACAGACCACCGTAAGGTTCCAGCCATAAATCCGGTACCAAAAGACCAAATGCAATGGTGTATCCCCCAACCGCCAGCAATTGCAGCATGGCCAGTTTGCATAATTTCCACGCCAACAACAGGCCCAGCGCGAACCCCAAATCCATAACGCCTGCGGTGCGGGCAAGGATGGTAAGGTTTGCGTCCGACAGGCCCAACGGTGCTAAGCCGTTGGCAAACTGTGCGGTTGGCAGAAACAGCCCAACAAGCCCTGAGATCAACCACATGAACATCAGCCCAAACCGCACGAGCGGCCGCAATAGATATAGCCGCGCGTGCCACAGATCTTGGGTTCCTGCGGGGCGCCCAATAATTTCGCTAAAACCACGTGGTGTCTGGCCCGTTTGGCCGTGGAACTGTGCGTAATCCGTACTGACACCCTGTTCCAGCTGTGCCACCGCAGTCGTTGAAATTGGCCCCAGCTTTAGTCGATCACCCAGCCATCCAACCGCGTGCGCTAGGCTCATTGGCAGGGCGACATGTTTGGTTGTTGATCGTCCAAGCCATGCGCGTGTGGCGCGGATCATTTCCAGTTGTGAAATCTGTTCCGGCCCACAAGGCTCAATCGTTTTACCATCAAGTTGGTTGCTTTCAAGGCACTGAAATACCACGTTTGCCAGATCATCAGCATGAATGGGATCAAATTTTTGACCGCCATCACCAATGGTCGGCGTCATAAACGGCAATGCCGCAAGTGCGCGCATTAATGACGACCCGCCATAGCTGGTTTCTGCCAGCACCATCGACGGACGTAAGATAACATATGGAATATTAGCTTGCTGAACCGCTTGTTCTCCGTCCATCTTGGTGCGGCCAAAAGGCGTGTCTGCCTCAACCCCGACCGCTGAGATCAACACGATTTTGGCGACACCAGCCGCCTGCGCAGCGTGATAGATATTCGCTGGCGACTCCACATGCACGGCCTGCATCTGTTTGGCTGTGCCGTTTAACATCCCCGCAGCATTAATAATCGCATCACAGCCCTGAAGCGCCTGCGCCCAATCTATTTCAGTGTTGGTCAAATCTGCTTGAAGAACCTCAAACCCCATGCGGTCGAGTGCGACAGTATTGCGGGCAACACAAACGACCTGTACGCCGCTTGCGCGCAGATAAAAGGCAATGTGTCGCCCGATAAACCCGTCAGCGCCCAGCAATAATACCTGCATTGTCATGGTCTAGCCCAATACCCGCCCTGCGACGGTTTTCAGTTTAGCAACAAGGGCCGCATCGCGTGCTTCGGGTGTGGTCATGATGGCATATTCAAGCGCGTGGTCACAGCCTTGAGTGCAGGAATGCCGTTCGCCACCCAACAATTCAGGAAGACCGCGCACAGTGTTTCGGGCATGATCAGCATTGCCCGTCAGGGTTTTGATGATCTCGGAAACGTCGACTTCGCCATGATCAGGGTGCCAGCTATCGTAATCGGTGATCATGGCGATGCTGGCGTAACAAAGCTCTGCCTCGCGGGCCAGTTTGGCTTCGGGCATATTGGTCATGCCAATCACATCAGCACCCCAACTTTCACGATACATTTTGCTTTCGGCAAGGCTGGAAAACTGCGGCCCCTCCATTGCCAGATAAGTGCCGCCGCGGTGCACTGTCACACCCGTGGCGCGCGCCGCAGCTTCTGCGGCGTCACCCAGCCGCGCGCAAACAGGATGCGCGACCGAGACATGCCCAACGCAGCCCGGTCCAAAGAACGATTTTTCCCGCGCGAACGTCCGGTCAATAAACTGATCAATGATCACAAAATCACCCGGCGCCATCTTTTCGCGAAAGGAGCCACAAGCTGAAAGGGATATAACATCGGTCACGCCAATTTGTTTCAACGCATCAATATTGGCGCGATAGTTGATTGAGCTGGGCGTCTGCACATGCCCACGTCCGTGGCGCGGCAGAAACGCCATTTTTGTGCCGGTCAATGTGCCCGTCAGTATTTGATCAGACGGATCGCCCCACGGAGTGCTAACCGTTTGCCACGCGGCGTTTTCCAACCCGTCGATATCGTATATTCCGCTGCCGCCTATGATGCCAATCATGGTGTCCATTGTTTACTCCTGTTCGGGTCGATTAAGGCTAAAAACCTTTTGCACACTGGTATAATCTTTATAGCCAAGCCTCGCTAGCGGGTTAAATAATGTCACGTCAAAAATGCCGTTCACAATTGCACGGTCATCTAAATGCACACCGACAACTTCGCCGATCACCATGATACTTGTATTGGGCACAAGCTCGATAATTTGAAAAACCTTGCATTCCAGTGCGGCAGGTGCGGCCGCAACCCGTGGCGCACGGACAAGTCGGCAATCGGCTTTTTTTAGCCCCGCCAAATCAAACTCGTCGATATTTGAAGGCACTGCGCCGGATGTGATGTTCATCTGATCTTTCAGGCTGTCAGAAACGACATTTACAACAAATTCGCCGGTTGCCCTGATATTCGAAAGCGAGTCTTTATTGCCTGAGCTGGAAAACATCACCATTGGTGGCGTGTCGGCTACGGCATTGAAAAAACTATAGGGGGCGAGGTTGGCGTTTCCGTCAATATCGACTGTTGATATCCAGCCAATCGGGCGCGGCGACACGATGGCCTTAAAGGGATTATGCGGCAGTGGATGCCCCAACCTTGGTTCATAGAACATGAACGCTCCTTTCGTATTTGCGGGCAGGATAAAGCCATGTTAACGAAGTTACGAGAGCATTCAGGAAAATCATGTTTCGCATATACCCAGAAACCAGCGACGATAGTTATGAGGTTGAATACCTGTACGATCTAGCCTTTGCGCCGGGGCGGACGGCGTTAAGTTCATACCGTTTGCGTAATGGCGTTGCCCCGGTTGCCAGCCTATCACTGGTGGTGCGCGATGAATACGACGCGCTGGCCGGAGCGATCAGGTACTGGCCGATTGTGATCGGTGAGGCGCGCCATTCAGCATTATTGCTAGGGCCCGTGGCGGTGCATCCAACCCGTCAGGGCGAAGGACTGGGCAACATGTTGATGATTGACAGTTTGAACCGCGCTAAGGCTGAAGGCTGGGAGCGGGTTATTCTGGTTGGCGATGAACCATATTACCACCGTTTCGGGTTTACTCGCGAACAGGCGGACAGCCTTGAGTTTCCGCCGCCGACCAATCCAGCGCGTCTGCTGGCGAGGGCATTAGTGGTCGGCGCTTTCGACGGGGTCACTGGTAAGATCATGAAGGCATAAAAAAGGCCCGCCAAAAGGCGGACCAAGGTGGGATACCTTTTGGGTATCCGGCGGTAAATTCTAGGTCAGAAAAGTCTGCACTGCGGGGCATCGAGCCCCTTGTGCAGAGCTTCCCGAAACGGGAAGCGGCGTTATGCCTGCATTTCAGCCCTGATTTGCTGACGCAGCATGTCGATCGGGATTTTCTGACCGTCACGTTTATAGCTCCAGTAGGTCCAACCATTGCAACTTGGCGCGCCTTCCAGCGCTGCGCCAACTTGGTGGATTGACCCACGCGCATCATGCGCAACCAATGTGCCATCGGCACGTACTTTGGCGCGGTGACGACCGTTCAACGAGTATAGTTCCTCGCCCGGGCGCAGCATGCCGCGCTCAACCAGATTGCCAAACGGCACCCTTGGTTCGGCGCGTTTTGCCGTGGTGATTTTCAACGAGTCAGCATCGTATTTCCGCACATCGGCGATCCGCTTGGTGGCGACTTCGCGATATTTTGCTTCGCGCTCAATCCCGATAAAATGACGGCCCAGTTTTTTGGCAACCGCACCAGTGGTGCCAGAGCCAAAGAACGGATCAAGGATCACATCGCCTTGTTTTGTTGACGCGATCAATACGCGGTGCAACAGCGATTCTGGTTTTTGGGTTGGATGCGCCTTTTCGCCTTTGGCGTTTTTGATGCGTTCCCCACCGTTACAAATCGGCAGAACCCAGTCAGAGCGCATCTGAATGCCCTCATTCAGTTCCTTCAGGGCCTCGTAATTAAACGTGTATTTAGAGGTGTCGGATTTACCCGCCCAGATCATGGTTTCATGCGCGTTGGTAAACCGTTTGCCACGGAAATTTGGCATTGGGTTGGATTTGCGCCAGATCACGTCGTTCAAAATCCAGAACCCAGCATCTTGCAATGCCACGCCAACCCGGAAAATGTTGTGATATGAGCCAATCACCCAGATCGCACCGTTTGGCTTAAGGACCCGCCGTGCGGCTTTCAGCCATGCGCGGGAAAATTCGTCATATGCCGCAAAAGACGAAAATTTGTCCCATGCATCATCAACCGCATTAACTTTGGAGTTGTCCGGGCGATGTAATTCACCTTTCAACTGCAAATTATAGGGCGGATCTGCGAAGATCAGGTCGATTGAATTCTCGGGAAGGCTGTTCATTACCTCCACACAATCGCCGCCAATGATTTGGTCAAGTGGTAGCGTTTCCACGCTTATTTTTTGGTTTGTTTTTGTCATGTTCTCTGCCTCGAACTATGTTGTTCGTTAATTGCCTCCAACATGAGTCAAAAGTGATTTGGCGTCAATATCTTTTAGAATCAAAGGCTTATATAATTTTCTTCACACAACATCTTGTGGTAAAATTTGCGCTAGACTCTAAAACAAGCGTTTAGCCCTAGAGCTGAGCTGGCTAATAATCGAGTTTTTTGGGGCAAATTGTCGATTTCGACGGGTAAACAAATTATTTTCCGAGCAAAATCTTGATTGGCTTGAACGATTTCCGGTGGTGTTCGGTAACGCCAAGGGTATCCAGCGCCGCCGCGTGGGCTTTAACGCCGTAACCTTTGTTTTGTTCCCAGCCATATCCGGGAAAGTCGCTTGCAAGCTTCTGCATGATCCTATCACGCGTAACTTTGGCAATGATCGAGGCGGCGGCGATCGACACCGACCGCCCGTCGCCCTTGACGATAGCTTGCGCATCACACAGCAGATCGGGAGGGATCCTGTTGCCATCAATCAGGGCAAAACGTGGCGTGGTTGTCAGGTTTGCAGTGGCGCGGCGCATGGCAAGAAACGTGGCTTGCAAAATATTGATCTCGTCGATTTCGGCCACCGAAGCGATGCCGACCCCGACATCGGCACAGGCCATGATTTGATCGAACAGCGCATCACGTTTTGCAGCGGTCAGTTTTTTGGAATCGTTCAGGCCGTCGGGGAAGTTTGTCAAATCAAGGATCACGGCACTGGCGACAACCGGACCAGCCCAAGGGCCGCGCCCTGCTTCGTCAATGCCGCAAACCGGCGACAAACTAGCACGTTCAAAACTGTCATCGGGGCGGGTTGTCATATGGGCTTTTCTAGTCCAGAACGTGCATGATATGCACATTGGGCAAGCCAATCGGCGACACACCAAAGTCATGGGCCATTTTGCCAAAACCCTCGGTTTCGAGCAGATCACAATACGGAATTTCGGGAAAATCGATGCCCGCCCGATGCACAGAGGCATGAACCAACAGCATCGTTCCACCAACCGACGTTAGCGGCACCCGATCAAGATAGCGTAGTTCGTGGAGCACGCGGCGCCACGAAAATTTAATTGATGGCTGAAATATTCCGCCATATGCGCGGCTGTAATAGTCGGTGACGAATTTATCGGGGCCAAAATCAACAAACGCGTTCAGATCGTAGCTGGGGCCATCTTGAACTCTGACGCAATCAGGCGTCACGATTTTTTCCCGCTCGGCCAACAAGGTTGTCAGAATATCAGCCGGATAGTCACAGACATCGGCATCAATCCACAGAGCATAATCATCGCTATCGTCCAGCCCGAACCGAAGCAAATGGTTGCGCACTTTGGCAAGCGCAGTCCGCCGTTTCTTCTGGATGGCGCGGAACCACCTGGTTTTGCGGTCAATTTTCAGGTTAGTTTGGAACGTTGTGACTTGAATGGTGCGATAATCACCCTGATATTTTTCGATGAGCTCATTTAACATCTCGACGGTGCCGTCGGTGCTGTCACCCTCACAAAACGAAATTTTTATGCGGTCTTTTGGATAATCCAGTCGGTTTATCAACGCAAAACATTGCTCAAGATGCGGGGTCGAATTGCGCACGGGGATAAGGATGCTGATCATCGGGAGGGTGCCCTCGGGGGGTAAATCCGACAGTAAAAGCGGCTGGTCTATCTGTTTTGCAGCGGCGTCTTTGGTCAGAAATTTCCCGCGGGTCAGGTAATAAACTGCCCCAAAAACGACGTAACGTATTGGCCGTTTCCATTGCAAGCCGGGGCGTTTCAACCATGTGCACGCCCATAGATGAATCGATATCCTTGCGGGCGCGTAATCGCCGAATTCCTCGGCTTTGCTTAAGCCGTCGAAACTGGTTTCAGGATCGAACAGATGGCAGGAGTGAACGGCAATTTGATCAGGGTTTTCATATGACAGATAAGCACCCGTCAGCATGATCGGGCCAGTACTCTCAAGAACGTCTTTCTTGGCGTGCTGACAGCGGATCAGCACGTCCATGACATGCAGCCAGAACGGATGTCCAGCGGGGCTGGCAAAGGTGCCGTTAAACAGCATCGTGCCAAGACCACGATGGCGAATGGAGTTGTCGGGCCAGTGCTCCAGCGGTTCTTCACTAATGATTATCCGATTTTCGTCTTCAAGAATGTCGAGCTTTCCGACGCAGCGCGTATCAATATCGGCGTAAACCCCACCAAACTTGTGCATGATCAGATACCGAGCGATGTCGGCTTTCTGCACCGGCTTTTCAACAATTTGATAGAGGGGCCACATATCCGGGTATTCATTTTCAACAAACGCGTGCAGATCTTCATCTGTCCAGAACCGATATTCCCAACCCGGGTTTAACGTTTGCCAGCTTTCCGGCAGATCGCGTGGCACTGGCAGATCGTGGTTTTTCCACGTCTGATGAATGATTTTCGGGATCAAAACAGTATTCCTAATTAGCCTGCAATATTTGACCTATTAAACATACCAATGAGGCCATTGCTATGGGTACTTTTTTGATGCGGTTATGCCCAATCGTGCTAACATCATCTAGAATCACAGATTTTTACGGTTGGGGAGTCCATCAATGAACACGTTTACCAAATCAATGACAATTGCAGCACTCGCGGCGCTTAGCTTTGCGCCAATGGCACAGGCCCAAGACGGAGGCCTAACTGTTGAGCTGAACAAATTTGAAGATGTTGAGGGCGGCTGTCAGACATTTTTCCTGTTTCAAAATGAAACCGATGACAATTTTGAGGGATTTGAAATGTCACTGGCGATTATGTCGACAGACGGTATTATTGATCGGTTGCTGACCATTGATGCCGCGCCGTTGCCCGCCAATCGCACCACGTTAAAACTGTTTGAAATTCCAGATACCCAATGCGCCAGCATTGGCGAGATCCTGCTGCATGACATCGGGTCTTGCCGTCCGCAAAATGGCGAAGAAATGGATTGTTTCGGCATCCTGACGCTGAATTCGCGTGCCGCTGCGCCGCTTGTAAAATAGGGGCAACATCGTGGTTGAGTATATACTCGGGCTATTGGACGCCGGCGGGCCGGTTGTCTATGTTTTGGGCGTTTTGTCGCTGATCTCATTGTCGATCATCGTGGTGAAACTGATTAAGTTTAACGGGGTTCTGTCGGGGCGGAAACGCATCGAAGCAGCGCTGGGGCAAGTGCAGGCGCGACAAAACGAAATGGCGTTGCAGGGGCTGAAAACGCGGTCTCCGTCTGAACGGGTTTTGGCTTATGCCATTGCTGGCGCCCAGAACCGCATTCCGCAAAACGTTCTGGACGCTGAGGTCGAACGCCGTGGCAATGCCGAAATTGAAATCCTTAATCGGGGTATTCGGATGCTGGAAGTCATTGCGCTGGTCTCGCCGCTTTTGGGTCTGCTTGGCACGGTTCTGGGGATGATCCAGTCGTTTCAGGAACTCGAAATGGCTGAGGGCGCCGCGAATGCATCCGTTCTGGCAGGCGGGATTTGGCAAGCGTTGCTCACGACTGCGGTGGGCCTTGTGGTGGCAATTCCGGCAGCGATTGGCGCCAGCCTGTTTTCCGCCACGGTGGAACGTGCGGCACATCTGATCGAAACCTCGGTCGGACGGTTGAACCTGATCGTAAACGCGCCCCAAAGCCGATGAAGATCGCACGTCGCCAGCGAAATACAGCTTTGATTACCCTCACACCGCTGGTCGATGTGATGCTGATCCTGCTTGTGTTTTTCATGGTGACGTCGACCTATCTTGATCTCGATATGATGCCGATGGTTGAACGGGGTGAGAACCCCGATCAGATTGCGCCAAATTCGGGCACTGACGGGGCGACCACGCTGCTGATTCAGGTGAACGCGAATGGAGAGGCCCGACTGCGCGGCCAAACCTTAACACCAGCAGCTTTGTCCGAGGCCTTGCGCGCCAATCCAGATGCACGGGTGCTGATCTTGCCGTCGGGCTTTGCCGATGTGCAAAGTCTGGTCTCGGTGATTGAGGCCGCAACAGCAGCAGGCGTCACCAACCTGCGGGTGGTTCGGCTGGAGGCAGCCGAATGAAACTCAAACGCCGCAAACGCACGGTTCCGCAAGAAACCATCGTCTCACTGATTGACGTGATTTTTTTTCTGCTGGTGTTTTTCATGATGGTAGGACGCATGGACGCGACCGCGCCGTTTGACGTTGCCCCACCAATCTCACTGGCCGGAACGGACATGCCACAGGGCGGCACCACGATTTCCGTGGCCGAAGACGGCCGTTTGGCCTTGGACGGGGTTGAGCTGGCCGAGGCCGACCTGCTGGATGGCATTCGATCGCAGCTAGTCAATGACCCCGACTTGTTTGTGCGTATCAACGCGCATGGTCGGGCGCGGCTGCAAAAATTACTGCCATTGGTTAGCAAACTGGAGAGGGTGGGCGTGCCAGACGTGGTTCTGGTCGTTACCCCGAACCCTGAATGAAGGGCGCGTTGGCATGGATTGTGGCACTTGGAGCCTCGGTTGGGCTGCATGTGGCGTTAGCGGCATTCCTGATGTTGGGGTCCGAACCGGACCCGCTGGAGGCTGATCCGCAGCCCGCAGGCAAAATCAGGATGGAGGCCTATGAGGTCACCGAAACCAAAGCCAAAGCGCAGGATAATCAGGGCGAACAGGCTGAAGCGTCTGAAACTGACGGGCAAAGCGTCGATCAGGGCGCTGTGCGTTCCGAACGCGCTGAGGCAATTGATACATCGGCAGAAATAACCAAAGCACAGGAGCCTGACGTCACGCAAGTGGCTGCAGTTGAGCCGTCCAGCGATGTTGTGGCCCCGGTGGTAAGCGACGAGATTACCATTGCTGCGATTGAGGCCGGCGGCGCGGATGTGCCCGCGCTGGTCGCGCAAGGTGCGGTGGTTGTGGCCGCCAGTCTTGATGCGACCGATGCGGCCGTTGTGGTAGCTGACGGGGAAAACATCGAGGCCCTCGAAACGGCGCAACCCGTTCAAGAATCGATTGCCGCGAAATCTGCGACGCTGGTTGCCGCAGTGGCCCCAGCCGCGCCCGCCATCAAGGCGGCGGTGGCTGAAACCATCACGCTGGCATCCGCCAACGCAGACGGTGATACAATAATTCCGATTGCGCCAAGGGCTGCGCCAGTTGCAGCAAGCCCTGTGATTGGCGAAAATACCGGACAGATCGCACCGGATGCACCACTGACTGAGGCAACTGCCCCGCCCGCAAATCCTGTTACCAGAACAGATAATCGCGGGGCATCCCAACAGGTCGCAAGTGCCGAAATTGAAGCCGAAGCCATGCTGGCCGTGACAAGTTTTGCCGGAAATGGCGGCGCACCGTTTGATCCGGTGTCACTGGCGGCGGTGGCCTCGTTCATGCGACCGTCAAATACCGCCGATTCGGCTGATTCGGCCCGCGACGGCATTTCGCAACTGTTGTCACAAATTCCCTGCGCACGGGTCGCGGCGAAGTTCATTCCCGAAACCGGTGAGTTAGAACTGCGCGGCCACGTGCCTGATGGCGATATGCGCGGCCCCATCGTTGAGGCAATCCGCGCGCAAATGGGAGATTCGATTCCGGTGACGGGATCAATGCTGGTGCTGCCCAGCCCGCAGTGCAACGTGTTGTCAGATCTTGAAGATATCGGATTGCCGCAATCCACTGACCAGACCAATGATTCACTGGATATCGGCGCGGCAACTCAGTTAATCACGCTAGACTATTCTGAAGGTCAGGTCGTTGAAATCCCGTTGCGCGGCTCTGAATTCGCTTCGTATTTTTATCTCGATTTTTTCCAGATCGACGGCAATGTGTTCCACATGCTGCCGAATGAGTACACCTCCCTCGAATTGCTACAACCCGACGAGGAACGCAGCATCGGCGACGACCCTGACGGCTTGACGTTGACGGTTGAGCCCCCCTTTGGCATGGAGCTTGTGGTCGCCTATAGCAGCTCGGAACCGTTATATGACGGGGTGCGGGAGATCATCGAGCCCTCAGCGCCGTATCTGGCATTCATTCAGGACCGGATCGCAGTTTTGCGGGCCGAGCATGAAGATTATAAAGGTGAGTGGGTCTATATGTTTGTGCAAACGCACGGCGCGACAAACTAATTGCCCGGGCCTGAACCCGGGCGTATCACTTAGCTGTCGTCTTTTTCTTCTTTGCCAGCGGCGTCGGCAATTTCCCCAAGATTTGAGGCATCCTCGTCGTCATCATCCAGCAAATCGTCACCAACGCTTGGGTTGGCATCTTCGTCGTCATCATCATCCAGTACCACGTCCAGATCGTCTGCGGCTTCTTCTGGTTCCGGCTTAGGCTTGGCGGCAGCAGTCGCGGCCCGTGCTTTGCTGACACCACGCGATTTGGCGGCTTCGGCCAAACTTTCAAGCGTCATTTCCGCACCGCAGGACGGGCAGGTCATTGGGTCATTTTGCAAGTCGTAAAAACGCACCGCGCATTCGGGGCAGGCGCGCTTTACACCCCATTCTTCGTTGGGCATAGGATTCCCTTTGTTATTCATGAATAGCTATTCGATGCCAATTGCCACATGCAGACAGGCTTTGTCAAAGGCTTTGACCATTTCACCTGTGGATAGTTTATGCTGCACTTGCGAAATGGACTTGATGCAATGCACAAAATCGGGTATCCTGATAGAAATCAGCAAGGAAATTAAATGTTATACCACGCATATGAAATGACCCATGCCGCTCTTAGCCCGCTTCGGACGATGGCACAGTTTAGCCGCGACGCGATGCGCAGCGATACTAATCCATTAGCGGACTTTTACGGAATGCGGGTGTCTGCCGCAGCATGTGACATGTTTATCAATGCCACGCGACGTTATGACAAACCGGAATTTGGCATCAAAACCACTGAAATCGACGGAACCGAGGTGGCGATTGTTGAGGAATATGTCCTTAACCTGCCATTTTGCAACCTGTTGCATTTCAAACGTGACAGCAAGCTGGGTGCCGATCATCCCAAAGTTCTGATCGTGGCGCCAATGTCGGGTCACTATGCTACTTTATTGCGTGGTACCGTGACATCCATGCTGCCAGATCATGATGTTTACATCACTGACTGGGTCGACGCACGTGACGTTCCCGCAGGTGACGCGCATTTTGACCTCGATGACTATGTCGATTATCTGATTGAGATGTGTCAGGTTCTTGGTGCTGATGGCGAACGTCCTGCCGTGATGGCCGTGTGTCAGCCCGGCGTGCCAATGCTGGTCGCAGCGGCTTTGATGGCTGAACGCAATGACCCGTGCCGTCCGGCATCTATTACCCTAATGGGGTCGCCGATTGATACGGCCTGCAACCCTAAAGCGCCAAATGAACTGGCCACAAAAAACCCGCTCA
>JAESRG010000028.1 GCA_016764785.1 Paracoccaceae bacterium | reverse complement strand
CATTGGCGCGCTTATTCCGCCGTCAATCTTGATGATTATCTATGGCATTCTGGCTGAAACATCTGTGACGCAGGTTTTTCTTGGCGGCATTACCATCGGCATTTTGACCGCAGTGTCTTATGTCATCGTGGTGCTGCTGATCAGCTATTTTCGCCCCGACCTGATTCCGCGCCACATTCCTGAAGATGGCGAAAGCTCGTTCAAAGCTTTGTTCAAAATCTGGCCGATGCTGGTGCTGGTGCTGTTGGTTTTTGGCGGCCTGTTTTCAGGATTTTTCAGCGCCACCGAGTCCGGCGCAGTTGGCGCATTGGGCGCGTTGATCCTTGGCATCATTACCCGCGGACTTAACTGGGCCGCCTTCCAGAAATCATTACTGGAAACCGTGATGACCACATCGTCTTTGTTCATTATCGCCGTTGGCGCGGTGATGTTCACCCGCTTTTTAGGGCTGACCGGTCTGTCGGGCTTTCTGAATTCCACCGTTGCTGGTGCCGACCTCAGCTATTTCCAACTGATGCTTATCATCGTGCTGATCTATCTGGCGCTTGGCACCTTTATGGAGCCGTTCGGCGCCATGCTTGTCACCCTGCCGGTGTTCCTGCCGATCTTGAAAGACGCCGATATCAGCCTGGTGTGGTTCGGTGTTTTGGTGGTCAAACTACTGGAAATCGGCATGATTACCCCGCCTGTGGGGCTAAATGTGTTTGTTATCAAAAATGTAGCAAGTAAATATGTGACGGTTGTGCAGATCTTCAAAGGCGTGATTCCGTTTATCATTGCTGACCTGTTCGTGGTCGCGCTCGTAATCGCCCTGCCGGGGATCGTGCTGTTCCTGCCGAATTTCATGTAGATCCATACACCCTCGACTAATTGGGTGGTCTGATCACACGATGCTCGACCCAAATTGCTAAATCGGGAGGTGGAATTTCACTTTGGAACCCTGCAAGAATGACGGTGATATCTCGTCGAAATCGTCGGTAAGCCTATTGATTCTCAGCTTTCAGGATGGCACTAAGCGCGCAAGCGTGTCTCACTAAAAGCGGTGAAACCCAACGTCTAAATGCTTCCAATTTATTGGGATCCCTACATTTAAAGATAAGCATGAAAAAAATAGATATTGTTATTAGTGTTTGCTCGATCCAGCATATTGAAGTCTGGAAAATCACGTCAAAAGAAATCATTCGAAATATTCCGGCATCAAGATACAGGCTTTTTGTTCCGGATGACGATTTGGATGCGTTCAAAGAAATATCACCCGATGAATACGAAATTCTGGGGGATAGCTCTATAATCGGAGATCTGAAGAACCGGCTTCTTTCTAAAATGCCAGCATCTCAACACTTCAGGGTCGGATGGTATTTACAACAATTTATAAAGTTAACGGCCATTCATGAAGCCACTGATGGCGATGTCATTCTGATTTGGGATGCAGACACCGTTCCTCTTAAACAGCTAGAGTTCATCGCCCCTGATGGCGCTTTAAGCTTTTATACAGGTAAGGAAAACCACGCTCCCTATTTCGACAATATTGCCGCCACACTGAATCTGGAAAAAATAGTAGACTATTCTTTCATAGCGCAGTGCTTCCCCATCAGGGGAGAGTGGGCGCACGCATTTTTCAGTTATGTCGAAGAACATTGCCAAACTGATTGGCTTGATGGGCTAATTAACAAAATAGATTTCACGCAATCCGCCGGGTTTAGTGAATATGAAACGTTGGGAACATTTCTGACCCACAACTACAAAGACTATCTAAATCCTCTGCCAAATCAATGGCTGCGCAAAGGCGCATCAGCTGTGGGTGGTCTGGAAAATCTGGAAACAGCGTTATCGAAATTTGTATTGAGGCGGTATGATTTTGTGTCATTCGAAAACTGGGACACGCTATCTTTTTGGAAACTCTTGAAACATCGGCTGATGATCGGGCCCATTCACACCCGATTTTCGAAGCGCGGCTAGGCGCTGCAATTCTATCACGCCCGTGTATTATTTTGGCAATCAAGATGACCCTCAAAACTTGATTTTTGAGGCGAAGAAATACAGACATATTTTCTTGAAAAACGCCAGCCTTTCAGAACAAACAAACCGATTCGGATGAACAGGGCGGGGTTTCAGCGCTGGAAGCCCAAGCTTTTGCAAAATAAACCAACTTTGTTTTTTCGCCTATTGCCCGAAAGGTTTGGTATCTTACCAAAAGCACCCAAAATCTCGGATGTTCGTTACCACTCCTTCAAGGGTCGCATACAGAATAGTTCGTGGCGTTTTCTGACGATGCTCTCGAAGTTAGATATTCCCCAAAGTCGTCAGCTTTGCCAGGTTACAGAATTTTTCTGCCGAGTTACAGCATCAAAACGCAGTAAAATTTCATAAAATGCTTGGTAAAGTGTCAAAAATATCTCATCATGCGGGCAGAACATAAAAACACTGGAGGAATGGAACTATGAATAAAGAGTTAAAGTATTTGGCGGGACGCGCCGTGTCGGGCAAGCTCGACCGGCGGGCATTTATGGGCCGTGCTGCGGCGCTTGGCGCATCGGCTGCGATGGCCAACACCTTGCTTGCCACATCGGCGCTTGCACAAGGGCCAATTAAAGGCGGCTTGCTGAAATCTGGTCTGTCTGGCGGCGAAAGCACCAACAGCCTTGATCCGGCAACATTTGCCACCCAAGTGCCGACTAATTTTGGCAACACATGGGGCGAGGGTCTGGTTGAAATGAATCCGGCTGGCGAAGTTGTTAATCGTCTGGCTGAAAGCATTGAAGCATCGGACGATGCCAAAGTCTGGCATTTCAAAATTCGCCAAGGTGTTGAGTTCCACAACGGTAAAACCCTAACCCCTGACGACGTAAAAGCCACGCTTGAACGGCATTCGGGCGAAGACACCAAATCGGGTGCTTTGGGCATTATGCGCGGCATTGAATCAATCGAGGCCAGCGGCGACACCGTGTCGATCACGCTGACCACACCAAACGCCGACCTTCCCTATCTGATGACCGACTATCACCTGATGATCCAACCAAATGGTGGCGTTGACGCCCCTGATGCTGGTATTGGTACAGGTGCATATGTGGTTGAGGTGAACGAGCCGGGCGTGCGTCACGGCGGTCAGAAATTTGCCAACTATTGGGACGACGGCCGCGGCCATGCTGATCAAGTTGAAATCATTGTGCTAAATGACGCCACCGCGCGGACAGCAGCGATTCAAGGTGGTCAGGTTCATATGATCAACCGGGTTGAACCCAAAATCGCTGACCTGCTGAAACGGGTGCCGGGGCTTGAGGTTAAAAGCGTTTCGGGTCGTGGGCATTATGTGTTTATCATGCACACCGACACAGCGCCATTTGACAACAAAGACCTGCGTCTGGCACTGAAATATGCCATTGATCGCGAAGAAATGGTTGATAAAATCCTGCGTGGGTACGGCTCGGTTGGTAACGATATGCCGATCAATTCAGCTTATCCGCTGTTCTCGGACGATATTGAGCAACGCACCTATGACCCAGATCTGGCACGGTTCCATTATGAACGTTCAGGCCACGAAGGTCCGGTTCTGTTGCGCACTGCGGGCGCTGCATTTTCGGGTGCTGTTGACGCGGCTCAGCTGTATCAACAAAGCGCCGCTGCTGCGGGTATTGAGCTGGACGTGCGGCGTGAGCCTGACGACGGTTACTGGTCAGAAGTCTGGAACAACAAGCCGTTCTGCGCGTCTTATTGGGGCGGCCGCCCTGTGCAAGACCAAATGTATTCAGTGGCATATCTGTCAACTGCTGACTGGAACGACACCCGCTTTAACGACTCGCATTTCGATGAGCTGCTATTGTCAGCACGCGGAGAGTTGGATCAGGTTAAACGTAAAGCGATTTATCGTGAAATGGGTACCATTGTGCGTGACGATGGCGGCTTAATCTTGCCAATGTTCAATGACTTTATCGGCGCTGTTAGCGATACCGTTGGCGGCTATGTCAACGATCCAAACGGTGAGTTGATGAACGGCTTTGCTCTGTCGAAAACTTGGCTGGCATAATCGGATCATGCACCCGATTTTAAAACTGGTGGCCCAGCGCATTGCGCTGGGTATTCTCCTGCTTTTCGCGGCCTCGGCCTTGATCTTTGTTGGCACTGAAATCTTGCCCGGAGACGTCGCCCAGTCTATTCTGGGTCAAACCGCCACGCCTGAGGCGCTGGCAAATCTTCGCGAAGATCTAGGATTAAACGAATCTGCATTTAGCCGGTATTTCAACTGGCTTGGTGGCGTGTTGCAGGGCGACCTCGGCAACGCCTTGTCGAACAACAAAAACATCGCCGAAGCGATGGGAAAACGGCTTGGTAACACCTTGTTCCTTGCGGGATGGGCTGCGTTATTCTCGGTTCCGCTGGCTGTAACTTTGGGTCTTGTGGCCGTACGTTATAAAAACCGCTGGCCTGATAAAATGATCTCGGGCGTGACGTTGGCAACTATTTCTTTGCCGGAATTCTTCATCGGCTATCTTTTGATTTATTTTGTATCGGTAAAACTGCGCTGGTTTCCATCTGTGGCGATCATCAATGACAGCATGTCGGTGCTTGAAAAGCTAAACGCCATCGCCCTGCCAATTGCAGTGCTAACGATGGTGGTGTTGGCGCATATGATGCGCATGACCCGCGCCGCCATTCTAAACGTGATGCAATCCCCATACATCGAAACGGCTGAACTTAAGGGCCTGACGCCCTTTAACGTGATCCGCAAACATGCGTTTCCCAACGCGATCGCGCCAATTGTCAACGTGGTGATGATCAACCTTGCCTATCTGGTGGTTGGCATTGTCATCGTCGAAGTGATCTTTGTTTATCCGGGCATGGGCCAGTATCTGGTTGACCATGTGGCCAAACGAGACGTGCCGGTCGTACAAGCCTGCGCCTTGGTTTTTGCCGCGGTTTATATCGGCCTTAACATTGTCGCCGACATTGTATCCATCATTTCAAATCCGCGTTTGCGGCATCCTAAATAAGGGAATTATCATGTTCAGACGAATTCCCATTAGCGCCATGATAGGCCTTGTGTTGACCGGCGCCTTTGCGTTCACCGCGATATTCGCCCCGTGGATATCCCCTTATGGCATGGCCGAAATTGTCGGCGATGTGTGGGAGCCAAGCTCAAGCCAGTTTTGGCTTGGAACCGATAATCTGGGGCGCGATTTGCTGTCTCGGATGATTTACGGCGCACGGGTCACCATCTTTATTGCAGCGGCCGCAACCGCATTTTCGTTCACTTTCGGGTCGATCCTTGGGTTTACCGCTGCGGTGCTGGGTCACCGCGCTGACCAGATTATGTCGCGCAGCGTTGACTTGCTGATGTCAATTCCGACCCTGATTTTTGCACTGGTGGTGCTGTCAGTTCTGCCCGCCAACATGCTCACCTTGATTTTGGTGATGGGAGTGCTGGATTCAACCCGCGTTTATCGTCTGTCGCGCGCTGTCGCGGTTGACATCAACGTGATGGATTACGTCGAAGCGGCGCGTTTGCGCGGCGAAGGCACACGTTGGATTATCTTTCGCGAAATCCTGCCTAACGCCCTGTCGCCACTGGTGGCAGAACTGGGCTTGCGGTTTATTTTTGCAGTGTTGTTTCTGTCGTCGCTATCTTTCCTTGGTCTTGGTGTTCAACCGCCCGAGGCTGACTGGGGTGGCATCGTCAAAGAAAACAAAGACGGAATTATCTTTGGTATTCCGGCCGCGCTGATCCCCGCTTTTGCCATCTCGGCATTGGCTATTTCGGTCAATCTGGTCGCTGACTGGATTTTGAACAGAACCAGTGATTTAAAAGGGGGGCGTGGCTAATGGCAAATCCTTTAGTTGAGATCAAGAACCTCAAAATTGAGGCAACGGTATACCCCCCGGGCGAAAAACCCCATGATATCGTGATCGTTGAAAACGTGTCATTAACGCTGGAACGCGGGCAGGTCATGGGACTGATCGGCGAAAGCGGCGCCGGTAAATCGACCATTGGCCTAGCGGCGCTGGCCTATGGCCGTGGCGGAATTCGGTTAAGTGGCGAGATATTTGTAAACGGACGTGACATCCTAAAGGCTTCAGCCAAAAGCCTGCGCAAATTGCGTGGTAAAGAAGTCACGTATGTATCGCAATCTGCCGCCGCATCGTTCAATCCGGCCCGACGGTTGATGGAGCAGGTGATTGAAACCACCCTGCTCCATAAACTATCAAACAAGCGCGACGCCGAAGCCCGCGCCGTTGAATTATTTGCCGCCCTTGGCCTGCCCGACCCCGAAAATATCGGTCGGCGCTTTCCGCATCAAGTTTCCGGCGGACAGTTGCAGCGGGTTATGACCGCCATGGCGCTATGCCCGAAACCAGATCTGATTATCTTTGATGAACCCACCACAGCGCTGGATGTAACCACCCAGATCGACGTGCTGGCTGCTATTAAAAATGCCATCAAGGAAACAGGTGTTGCAGCGCTGTATATCACCCATGATTTGGCAGTGGTCGCGCAAGTTACCGACGAAATTATGGTGCTGCGCAACGGTAAAATGGTTGAACACGGCCCTGTTAAGCAAATCATCGAAGCGCCGATTGAAGCCTATACCAAAGAACTGGTCTCGGCCCATTCCATTGAGCACGAAGAAAAACCGCCCAGAGATAATCCGGTGCTGGTGGTCAAGAATATTTCGGCGTCATACGGCGGTGGTGTGCAGGTTTTATCCGATATTTCGGTTGAACTGCACCCCGGCCAAACTTTGGCGGTGGTTGGTGAATCCGGCTCCGGTAAATCCACCCTTGCGCGCGTCATTACCGGCCTGCTGCCCCCCAGCCAAGGGAGCATTTCATTTGATGGCAAAGAGCTTCCCAAAGCCCTGAAACAACGCAGTCTGGAAGAACTGCGCGAACTTCAGATGATCTATCAGATGGCTGACGTGGCGATGAATCCGCGCCAAACCGTGGGCACCATTATTGGTCGACCGTTGCAGCTGTATTTTGGCATCCGAGGTGCTGAAAAACGCCGTATGGTGATTGAACTGCTGGACCAGATCGAGATGGGCGAAAAGTTCATCGACCGCTATCCGGCCGAGCTGTCTGGCGGGCAAAAACAACGGGTCTGCATTGCGCGATCACTGGCAGCTAAACCCAAGTTGATTATCTGCGACGAGGTTACCAGCGCCCTTGACCCACTGGTCGCTGATGGCATTCTGCGCCTGCTTTTGGACCTGCAAAAGGAACAACAGGTGGCCTATCTGTTCATCACCCACGACCTTGCCACAGTCAGGTCTATCGCCGATTCAATTGCGGTGATGTATCAGGGCAAACTGGTGCGCTATGGTCCCAAATCTGAGGTACTATCGCCCCCATTTGATGACTATACCGACCTGTTGCTATCCTCGGTCCCCGAGATGCGGATTGGCTGGCTGGAATCAGTACTGAAAAGCCGCAAGATGGAAAGTGCTGGCAACTAATATCGCAAAGTCGCCAAAACGGCTGAGTGATCACTGGGCCAGACACTGTCCACAGGGCGGTTGCCGACAATTTGGCAATCCACAATATGACCTCTGCCGCGCATTTTCGGCGGCGCGACAAAGATGTAATCAATGCGGCGATCTTGCTCAAAATCCTGCGCCACATACGGATTGCGGTTATCCCAAGTAATGCCGCTGTCCTGCGGATTCACAAATGCCCAAGCGTCATAAAAAACCAGATTTTCAACTGGACCAGTGCTGTGCCCCGTCAGCATCCGAACCTCGTCCGACGCGGCCTCCGCATTAAAATCGCCGCACAGGATTGGGGGATATTTCCATGGTTTGGTCTGCTCGATAAACACTGTCAGATCCATCACCTGCATTTGCCGAATATTACTGTGCTGTAATTGCCAGTTCAGATGCGTGCAAAACACTGGCAGTCGCCCACGCGGTCCGTCGATATCTGCATGAATCGCCACCCGCATTTCTTCAGCGTTTTTCTGGTCAAAAAGCGACCTGATCTGGTGATCCAGTATCTGCCAGCGCGACAGAATTGCATTGCCCATGAACACACCATTTGGCTTGGCGCCGGGTGCGTAAACATAGTCAAACCCTAGCGCTTCGGCGAGTTTGGCAGCAAAATTCCGATCGCCGTCATCCCAGACCTCTTGCAGGCAAATAATGTCAGCGTCAACGGATTTTAGTGTCGCCAAAATCGCTGTCGCGCGGTCCTCCCATGGGCCGAAACGCCACCAAAGGTTCCAAGTCAGCACCTTAACAGTGGATTCTATTGTGCCAGCAGCAGGATGATCAGCCATGATATTTCTCCGAAATTTACCCCGCGACTTTTGCCTTTTTACCCACGTCGGTCAAACGGTTTTTTATGTCGGATTTTGCTGGCAATCCGATTGCCATCATCTAAGCTTGCCAAAATCACTAGCGCAGAATCACTTAGCCTCCGGAGCTGCACATGGCCTTAAATTCCAAAATCCTGCTGATCATTCTTGACGGACAACCGTGGCGCGTCGCGCGGCGATATATGGGTAACCTTGAGGGTTGGGTCCAGTCAGGTGACGCCCGTGTCTGGAAGATGCGTTCCGTTCTACCGTCGATTTCGGGGCCGTGTTATGCGTCAATGCATACCGGCGTCACACCGCAGGTCCACATGGTTCTGAACAACACCACGCTGCACCGCGTTCAGCAGCCCGATCTGTTTTCCGAAATCACTGCAGCTGGCGGCAAAACCGGCGCGGTCACCCATTCGTTCTGGTCAACGTTTTTTAATCGCGCACCGTTCGATCTGGTGCGTGACATTGAATATGACGAACCCAGCGGCCCGATTAACCATGGGCGGTTTCACACCATGGATGGCGCAAGCCACGACAACCAGATGACCCCGTCAGACACCGACCTTTTTGCCACGCTGACCATGCTGACCGAGCGATTCAACATTGATTACGGCGTGCTGCATACCTGCACCCTCGATTCCATGGGCCACCGGTTTGGCCATGATTGCACGGAAATGGACAAGGCCTGCGCCAAGATGGACACTATGCTGTCATCACTCCTGCCCCGTTGGCTGGATAACGGATACGAGGTGATCGTGACCGCTGACCACGGCCAATCGGATCGCGGGCATCACGGTGGCCACGGTGACGATCAGCAAGATGTTGCCCTGTATTGGTTTGGCGGTGGTGATGGCCCATCCAAAGATACGGTGCTCGATCAGCTTCAACTGGCACCAACCGTGTTGGCCCGTATGGGCGTGCCGGTTCCAGCGTCGATGCACGCTTCATCGTTCTTGAGTTAGCCCGCTATGCGCCCTGATTATGACCAGCTTATCGACTCCGAAACGTGGGATTTCATCCGCGAGACTGACCGCTGGTATCCACCCGATGCGATCACCTTGTCGATTGCCAAACAGCGCGAGATCTATGACCGCATGTGCCGTGGGTTTTTTACCGGCTATCCCAAAGGAGTCTCAGCCAGTGACCAAACCGCTGACGGCGTTCCGGTCAGGTGGTACAAAAACGCCAGCCCCGCCCCCGCAACCGTGCTATATTTGCACGGCGGCGGGTTTGTAGTTGGCGGTTTGGAAAGCCACGATGATGTGTGTGCAGATATCTGTGATCAAACCGGCTTTGACGTTGTGTCAGTCGATTATCGTTTGGCCCCTGAACATACGCACCCCGCTGCATTCACCGACTGCGTGACCGTATTCAACTGGCTGCAATACCGAAATAAATCACCGCTGGTGCTGGTCGGCGATAGCGCCGGTGGTACCCTTGCAGCCGCCACGGCGCACGCAACCCGTCAGCACCAAAATCCGGCATCCGGCATGGTGCTGATCTATCCTGGGTTGGCGGCTGATGCTGGCTCTGCGTCGTTCACCACCCACGCCAACGCCCCGATGCTAACCGCAGCCGATTGTGTGTTCTATCGCGATATTGTGACCGGCGGCACCGACAGATCAACCGATCCAACCTTGCACCCGTTAGCTGATACCGATTTCACCAACCTACCCGCCTGCGCCATATTTTCAGCCGAATGTGACCCGCTTTGCGATGACGGCGCGCGGTATGCCAAGGCCATAATCGCCGCCAAAGGCACGGCCCAATGGACGTCTGAAAAGGGGCTGGTACACGGGTATCTTCGCGCCCGCCGAAATGTTGCAAAAGCGCGGGATAGTTTTTCGCGCATAATCGCCACGATCGAATCCCTCGCTAAAAGAGAAATACCATGACAACTGACATCATTGAATTCGCCGATATGGCCATCCCCTTGGCTGATGGCACCCGGCTTTCGGCGCGAGTCTGGATGCCTGTTGATGCTGATCAAAACCCTGTTCCGGCAATTCTGGAATACCTGCCCTATCGCAAACGCGACGGTACGGCTGAACGTGATGCGCTGACCCATCCGTATTTTGCCGCGCGCGGCTATGCCTGCTTGCGGGTTGATATTCGGGGTAATGGCGAAAGCGAGGGCATCATGACCGATGAATACACCCCGCAAGAACTGTCAGACGCATGTGAGGTCATCGCCTGGATCGCAGCCCAAGATTGGTGCAGCGGCAACGTCGGCATGATGGGGATTTCATGGGGCGGATTTAACGGATTACAAGTTGCCGCCTTGCAGCCCGATGCGCTGAAAGCAGTCATTACCCTCTGCTCCACCGCAGATCGTTTTGCGGATGATATTCACTATAAAGGCGGCTGTTTGCTAAATGAAAATCTGGGCTGGGCCGCAACGATGTTGTCGTTCTCATCGCGCCCCCCTGACCCTGATCTGGTCGGTGAAAAATGGCGCGATATGTGGTTTAACCGCTTGAACGCAGATACCCATCTGGCGGAAATCTGGCTGGAACATCAAAGCCGCGACGAATACTGGAAGCACGGCTCGGTTTGTGAGGATTATTCCGCCATCAAAGCCGCCGTTTTGGCGGTTGGCGGCTGGGGTGATGCCTATAAAAATACCGTGCCTGCGTTGGTTGAAAACCTATCTGCACCGGTCAAAGGCATCATCGGCCCTTGGGTGCATAAGTACCCGCATTTTGCCGCACCCGAACCGCGCATTGGCTTTCTGCAAGAGGCCCTGCGCTGGTGGGATCGCTGGCTAAAAGACATCGACACCGGCGTTGAAGATGACCCAGACCTGCGCCTGTATTTGATGGATTCAGTGCCGCCAAAATCTTGGTACCACACCCGCGAAGGGCGTTGGGTTGACCAACGACGGCCAAAAATTGAGACATTCATATTAGGTGATGACGGGTTGGCAAAAGGTGCCTATAAATTCGCCAAAATCATCGATTCTCCGCAGGATTGCGGGGCGATGTCCGGCGAATACTGCGCCATCTGGCTTGGCCCTGAAATGCCCGGCGATCAGCGCGGCGACGACGCGCTTTCGGTTTGTTTTGACAGCGATCCGTTGGAAAATTCCGTCGATATCGTTGGTGCGTCCAAGGTTAGTTTGACCATCAGATCAAAACAACCTACCGGAAATATTGCAGTGCGATTATGCGACATTCACCCGAACGGCGCCTCAACCCGCATTACTTACGGTGTGCTTAATTTGACCCATCGCGATGGCTCGGAAAACCCTGTTTCGATGCCCGTTGATACGCCGATAACAATTGATCTAAACCTCGATCATATCGCTTATCGTCTGCCCAAAGGCCATCGGTTGCGCGTTGCTATTTCCAACAGCTATTGGCCGTTGATCTGGCCATCGCCGCACGCTGACCCGCTGGTGCTTGAGGGCGGAAATCTGATGCTGCCGCTGCTTAACGAGGGCGACAAAACAGCTGATAACTTCGCCTCCCCTGCGTCGGCAGAACCACAAAAAACCGAAACCTTGCGCGATAGCACCCATGTCCGACGTCAAGAAATCAACCGCGCAACCGGCGAGGTTAAGTTGATTATTAAAGACGATTTTGGTAAAATCAAAGACCTATCGCATGGACTTATCACCGCAGAAATTGCCCGCGAAATCTGGGCCATTCACCCCGATGACCCGTTGTCAGCGCGCGGCGAAACCCATTGGACACAGGAACTTTGGCGCGATAATTGGCACATCCGTACCGAGACCAAATCAGCTATGTATTCAGACGCGGAAAAATTTTATCTAACGGCGACAGTCATCGCTTTTGAAAATGAAAAACAAGTGTTTGAGAACACCATGACCAAAACCATTAAACGGCAAAATCTATGACAAAAACCATCATTATCGGGGCCGGAATCGTCGGCGTATCGGCAGCCATTTGGTTGGCGCGTGAAGGCCACGACGTCACGCTGATCGACAAGGGACAGCCCGGAATGGGGGCGTCATATGGCAATGCCTGTGTGTTGGCCGCGGGATCAATCGCGCCGGTCAGCGAGCCTGGAATGTGGGCTAAGGCCCCTAAAATGCTGTTTAATCCGAATTTTCCGTTGTTTATCCGCTGGCCATATCTGCCCAAGCTCACCCCGTGGCTGATCCGCTTCATGTCCAACGCAAATGACGCAGACACCCGACGGATCGCCAAGGGGCTAACTCCGATTGTCTCAGATTCAGTGCAGCAACATCAGATGTTAACCAAAGGCACCAAAGCGGCGAAATGGGTGCACGAAAGCGAGTTTAACTTTGCTTACCGTGACCGCGCTGATTTTGACCACGACAGCTATACGTGGGCGCTGCGGCGCGAGGCCGGTTTTGTGCCCGAGATCATCGAAGGCCCCGCCGTGCAAGAAGCTGAGCCGATTTTGTCCTCTGACATCCAATTATTAGCCGTGATGAAAAACCACGGCTTTATCCATAACCCACTGGCCTATATCACTGATTTGATGGATGTCCTTACCGATTTGGGGGCTAAATTTGTGCAGGCTGAGGTCAAAGATTTTGACTTGAGCGGCGGAAAAGTCAGTGCGGTCGACACCGATCAGGGCCGGTTTGAGTGTGGCAATGTGGTGCTGGCGGCGGGCGCGTGGTCAAAACCATTGATGAAAAAGCTCGGCTTGTCGGTGCCTTTGGAAACAGAGCGCGGCTATCACGTGACCTTCAAAAAACCGAGCCAAACCACCCGAAACCCGATGATGGTCACGGCGGGAAAATTTGTTGCTACCACGATGGAAAACGGTTTGCGCTGCGCCGGAATTGTTGAATTTGGCGGGTTGAAGGCTGGCAAGTCAAAGGCCCCTTTGAAATTGTTGCGCAAGACCATCAAAGCGACATTTCCGAACCTGACATACGAATCTTCGGAAGAATGGTTAGGTTTTCGCCCGACTCCATCCGACAGCCTGCCCCTGATTGGCGAGGTCGGTACCACCGGCGTTTATGCCGCTTTTGGCCATCAACATATCGGCCTGACTGGCGGGCCAAAAACCGGACGGATGATCGCCGATCTGATGACAGGAAAACGCGGAAACCACGACATGACGCCGTATGATCCGCAGCGATTTACTGCGGATACATAGATCTATTTCAACCTCTTAAGAATTTCATCTGTGTGCTCGCCCAAGCCCGGTGCGCCCGTTTCAAGGTTAAGATCGGCCCCTGAAAACGTCATTGGGCTGCGCACTCCGGGCAGCATGCCATCACGGGTTTTAACTGAGATTTGCATGTCGCGCGCCACCACCTGCGGGTCGGCGAACACTTGATCCATTGCGTTGATCGCGCCAACCGGAACCCCCACGCTTTCAAGCAATTCAAGCAGGTCGTCTGAGGTGATCTGGCTGGTTTGATCGGACAGAATTTGTGACAAAACATCACGGTTGGCCACCCGATCAGCGTTGGTCAGGTATTCCGCTTGTTGTGCCAATTCTGGCAATTTCAGCGCGGCGCAAAAATGGCCAAACTGGCCGTCATTGCCCACCGCAACAATAAGATGACCGTCGCTGGTGGGAAAAACCTGATACGGCACAATGCTTGGATGCGCATTGCCCATGCGTTTTGGCACCTTGCCTGACACCAGATAGCCCAGCGCCTGATTGCCCAGCACCCCGACCATACTGTCGAGCAGCGACATGTCGATATGCTGCCCAAGGCCAGTGCTTTGCCGCTGATGCAATGCCGCTTGAATCGCGATCACGCTGTAAAGTCCGGTAAATATGTCGGCGAAAGCCATGCCCATCTTTTGCGGCTCACCCTCGGGGTCGCCGGTCAGGTCCATAATACCAGCCATGCCTTGGATGATGAAATCATAGCCGGGAAAGGCCGCATATGGGCCTGTCTGACCAAACCCAGTGATCGAGCAATACACAAGTTTAGGGTTGATTTTGTGCAGGCTGTCATAATCAAGCCCGTATTTTTTCAGGCCGTCCAGCTTGAAATTTTCAACCAGAACATCCGATTGCATCGCCAGTTTGCGAACCTGTTCCTGACCCTCAGGCGTGGTGAAATCAATCACGACTGATTTTTTACCACGATTACAGGCATGAAAATAGGCGGCATCCGCTTGTGAGCCGTCTTCGCGTGTCACAAATGGAGGCCCCCAAATGCGGGTGTCATCGCCCCACGGGCTTTCGACTTTGACCACCTCGGCGCCAAGATCAGACAGGGTTTGCCCAACCCAAGGGCCGGCCAAAATGCGGGCCAGCTCTAGCACTTTTAAACCCTTTAGCGGTGCATCAGCCATTAGAAAAACGCCTGTAATCCGGTCTGGGCGCGCCCCAGAATAAGCGCGTGCACATCATGCGTGCCCTCATACGTGTTTACCGTTTCAAGATTAATCATGTGCCGCATCACTGGAAATTCATCAGAAATTCCGTTGCCACCAAACATGTCGCGACTGGCGCGGGCAATATCCAGCGCTTTGCCACAGTTATTACGTTTGATCAGGCTAATCATTTCGGGTGCCATTTGTCCGGCATCAAACAACTGCCCAACCCGCAACGCGGCTTGAAGGCCAAGGGTGATTTCAGTCTGCATATCCGCCAATTTTTTCTGGTACAGCTGCGTGTTGGCCAAAGGGCGGCCAAACTGGTGCCGATCAAGCCCGTATTGGCGTGCGGCATGCCAGCAAGCCTCAGCCGCGCCCATCACGCCCCAAGCAATGCCATAACGCGCGCGGTTCAGACAGCCAAACGGCCCGCTTAGACCCTCAGCATCTGGCAGCAAAGCGTCTTCGCCAACCTCAACATTGTCCATGATAATCTCGCCGGTGATTGAGGCACGCAGCGACAGCTTGCCCTCAATTTTTGGCGCGCTCAGCCCGTCCATACCTTTTTCGAGCACAAAGCCTTTGATCTTGCCACCATGCGCGTCAGACTTGGCCCAGATCACAAACACATCGGCAATCGGAGCGTTGGAGATCCAAGTCTTGTTGCCCGTCAACCGATAGCCGTTTTCAGTTTTGACAGCGCGGGTTTTCATGCCGTTTGGGTCAGAACCGGCATCTGGTTCGGTCAACCCAAAACAGCCGATAAATTCACCACTAACCAGCTTGGGAAGATATTTTTGTCGTTGTTCATCCGTGCCATAGGCCTGAATTGGATAGATCACCAACGATGACTGCACCGACATCATGGACCGATACCCGCTGTCGACACGCTCCACTTCGCGCGCCACCAAGCCATACGAAACATAGCCAGCATCAGAGCCGCCATATTCCTCAGGCACTGTCACGCCAAGCAACCCCTGCGCGCCCATTTCCCGAAAAATATCGGGATCAGTATGTTCATTGCGATAAGCCTCGATCACCCGAGGGGCCAGTTTATCTTGGGCGTAAGCCTGTGCCGCGTCGCGGATCATCCGGTTTTCTTCGGACAGCTGTGCTTCCAGTAAAAACGGATCTTGCCAGATAAAGTGATTCTTATCAGTGGGGGCCATTGCGGTATTCCTTTTGGGCTGTACTGCCCAAAGCATTACCGCAACCCGCAAAGAATTCAATCGAATTTGCGTGCATATTTGCTGAATTCAGGATTGCCGCCGCAGCACGATGTCGGCAATCTTCAAAAAATTATTCGGATGTTCCTTTCACGCCAACTCTCCGATCTTCAAATTGGAGAAGCGTATAAAAAACCAGATAGATGAAGAATATTATCAGCGTGTAACGAATAGCATAAAACGCCTCAAATTTGGTTAGCGAAACCAAAACCAGTGATATTGCCGGTAATATCCACAGTGTAATGCTGGTAATTCCATGAACAATCGGTTCAGCCTTTAGATGCGCCGGCAATCGGCGAAGAACCGCACGATGGACAAGCATATGAAAGTGCAAATTATCCGGTTTTCCGGGATGGTGACCTTTACGGCGAATCTTACGGCTGATGGATACCACTAATTCAGTCAGCGGATAACTTAGGATCAAGGGGCAGACCCACGGTGAAACAGCGTCATTTCGCTCGGCCAGCATCACCGTCAAAACGGCAACAATAAATCCAAGGAGATACGCGCCGCCATCGCCCAGAAATATTTTTCCAAACGGAAAATTAACCACAAAAAAACCAGCGACAACCGAGAAAGCGATCAGCGTCATCTCGAAAAGCAAAGAATCACCAACTTGCCAGCTGACCAATCCGATTGCCCCCAGAATAAACAGAATCGTGCCGGACGACAGCCCGTGAAAGCCATCAATTATGTTGATCGCATTCGCCGCCGAGGCGATGGCAAAAGCCGTGAAGACAATTGAAAAGAACGCGATCGAAACCACAGCATCAGCCCACCAGAGATTAAGGTGGTCTACAGAATATCCGGTCAACAGACAAAACAAAATACCTGCAAAAAAAGATGCAAGCAACCGTTTGCTGGCGCCAACATTTCGAAATATATCTTCAACAAGTCCAAATATAAATGCAGGAAAACTTGCCAACAACGTCCACCCAAGCAAAGGTTTAAGCGCGCCGTCGGCAATCACCCAACTGGTCAGCAAACCCAAAAACAACGCAACGCCACCGATGCGCGGGGTCGGCGCGGCATGGAATTTCTGAACTCCGTCAGTATGGTCAAGTCCGAGGCCATTTCGAATAAATTTGGCTTTGACAATGACTATACTCATGACAAAAGCTGCCGCAAAAACTATCGCGGAATTTAGTAAAATTGACGTATCAATCATGTTTTCAATATCCGCCGGTTAAAAGCTTCCGGTCAAAAAATTCGGGGAATTTCCCTTTCAGTCAAAAACTTATCGCCCGTGGGAATTGTTGTCAAAGGGCGAATTTCCGTAAGCCGGTACGGTGCATATTATCAACGCAATCTACGTTCCGTCGCGCGCAGCTGGCCCGCAGGTTACGTCATGCGAATTTTGGGTCAATTTTTATGAGACTATTTACATTCACCGGGTTGGCTATTCCTGATTTTGATACCCATAATTGCGATAGTACCTCAATTTTTCATGCCTTATCTGGCTCAAAACAGTCACTATCTTTGCATCCGGATTTTTGGACTCCGATAGTGTAGTCAGAATTGACCGAACATCACTTTGTGTCGTGCTTGCCCACTTTACGGCCAACACAATCGCATCGGCATGATGCGCAAGATAAAGCCCGTCAACAAGCGGCAAAAGCGGCGGCGTATCAAGAATGATGATATCAAATAGCTCCCGTGACGAACTTATGAGCTTGGAGAACTTTGGCCCAACCAAAAGCTGGTCCGTCGGAATATTACATCGCCCGGCCCCTAACAAGTTTTCCAGTCCGGTTGCATAATCACGTCGGAGAATATTACTTAACACGTCAGTTTCTTCGGTACCGTTGAGAAATTGAAGCATTCCGGTATCTGATTCCAGACCCAAAAGCTGGTGAATACACGGTTTACGCAAATCACAATCTATCAGCAGGGTTTTCACGCCGGATAATGCATATGCACGCCCAAGCGCCAGACTGGTATTCGACTTGCCCTCACCGGGCACAGTCGACCCCACCATAATGACACTGCCACGCGATTTATCCGGATCAGATCCATGAGTATTTCGATCAAGTTGCCGATCAAGTGATATCCTCAAACGCCGAATGGATTCCGCATATTCAGACATAGGCTGTTCAACAAATAGAGCTGCAACCGATGCAATCGCCCCTTCTTGCCCTGCTGGCACGATGGGGCTTATATTTGGAATGCGGCTGGCCACTGGCAACTGCAATATGTTTCGCAACTGGGCCTCACTGGTAAATCCCCCGATGAAATATTCGTTCAAAAACGCCAGTCCAACCCCTAGTCCCAAAGCAAGAACTGCCGCCAGGGTCAGTATGGTGCGTTTGCTTTGCGAAGACGGATTAAGCGGCGGCAAGGCTGGCGACACGATGCGACTATCGGCGACTTGCAGTTCTGCTTGCAGCTCTACCTCCCGGAGACGGGTTAAGAAATTGTCGTATTGTGACCGGGTAATATTCGAATCTTGCTGAAGGGTATAAATTTTTGTCAACAATTCGGCCGGCAGTTGCCCCGCCAGAACAGTTTGACGAATTTGTGATTGGGTTTCACCCGCCTGAACCTGCAATTGCACTATTTCCGCGCGCAGCCCGGAAAGCGAGCGGTTCGCTTCATCCGCCAAAGCAAGATCAATTTCCACCAGTTCTTGACGCAATTCTGTCATGACTTGCGACCCATTTGCAGCGATCGACAAACTTCTCTGGGCTTCCTGACGTCGATGCTCAAGTTCTTGCAGCGCATCGTTTTGTAAGCCTTCAGCAATCGCGGCCCAGTTTTGTTGACGCAAATTATCTGCTAGGCCCCGCGCGATCAGGTCTTTGTCAGTGGTTTCTGCACTTAGGGACGCCCGAAGTGCAGTCAAGATGCTTAGGTCCGTGGTTGCGGATTGCGCCTCAAACAAGTCGATATTGTCGGCAATAAATACATCAAATGCGGTTTCGGATTGTCCCAGTGCCACCCGGGCTTCCTCTAGGCGAATGCGCAATATATCCACAATCGATTGCAACGCATCAATCTTGGTCGCAATCTGGTTGGCAATATAGGCGTCAGCAAGCGCGTTGGTTAGTTCTGCAGCGCGCACTGCGCCTTCAGAAGTCACTTTAACCGAAATAAGATAAGTCTGCCCGCGCCGAGAGGCCGATACAGCCCGCTGAAAAGACTCAATAACTGTTTTCATCAAAAACACATCAGACAAATCGCTGTCTTCTGCCGAAATTCCAAATTCAGGATCGGCGATCAGGTTAACAGCCTGAACGACCCGCAAGGCAACCGCATCTGACTTCAATATCTCGATCTCGCTGTCGACACGAATATCGTTGATCCCGACATTCTGATACCGATCACCAGAGGCCAAAAGGTTCTTTTCGACCGGATCAACCAGAATCAGCGTCGAAGCAGTATAGGTTGGCGTCAAGGAAAACACATATATAAGTGCGCCCGAGATAACCATAATGCCTGTCGCAACGACTATTTTGATCTGGCGACGCAAAACACCAAAAAACGCCCTTATGTCGATATCGTCGTCATCCATGAATTTTTAGTGGTCCCATACGTCACCCGATAATCTATCAGTTCTATCTATCGTTGTGTATGAAGGCAAGAAATTCAACCTCAAAATCTTGCACCAGTTTGACCGCACTCAACTTACCGCTTGAATACGCGCCAGTATCAACCGCCACCAACCCCTTTTTTCGATGGGCAAATGCTGTAATATTATGGCCAAAAACAATCAGTTTCTCATAGCGTTGTGGTATTCTAAAAAATGCTTCTGTTCCCCAAACCAGATCGCGGTAAGTTTGTTTCCGCAATTTTTTTGCCGGGTTAATCCCTGCATGTGACAAAAAATAGTCTTTCATCTCAACGGCCTGAGGAAGGTTTTTGAGAAATTCCATATGCTCTTTGGGAATAATACGCTCCAGAAGGAAACCGATTTTTCGCCCCTTCAGCGTTGAACCGCAAATGCTGCGGACCGGCGCACCATAAGAAACCAGTGTTTCGACGCCTCCGAAATCAAGCCATTCGGGCGTTGACGCTGGCTTGCGCAGAAAGTGCAGCATTTGGTCTTCATGATTTCCCATCAAACAAATGCGCTTCAATCTGGGTGGGGGCGCCGACATTAAATATTCGATCACACCAAATGAATCTGGTCCGCGATCGATCATATCTCCGAGATAGATCACCACCACATCACACTGATATTGCTGGGCATCCTTGGCAATTTTGGCCTCAAGCCCGCGCAATAAGTCGAGACACCCATGCACATCGCCGATGGCATAAGCGACACCCGTAAAACCTGTCAAATCAACGATTTTGGGTTTGTGAGCCGTCGACCACGGCCGCCTAATCTGCATCATGCCGCGCCCTCCAGACGTCGTCCAATTCTGATCGAACCGCCGCCGAAAATCCGAGCGCCATTATCGCCAGAAACACATAGACGTTGGCCTGGATTTCCAAACTGAAATCAACCAAAGAATGCAGCCCCGCCTGCACAGCCACACAGACACCCAATAGAGGCAGCACAGTGTCTTGCCTCCGGAAAAATACATATTTGCACATCTTCACAAAAACGATCATCCCGAGCAAAAGCGGAATAGACCCGAATATCATTCCCAATTCTGCCCAATTGGTCAAATACGTATTATGCGCCTTATCCCAGACCAGATCAGGGCTGACCGGAAGGCGATGAAAAGCGGGGAACGCAACCGCAAAACTATCCGCCCCCTGCCCGGTTAGCGGTTTTGATCGCACCATTTCCCAGACTTGAGAATAGAGCGAAAAGCGCACATCAATATCTTTTTCTACCGAACCGAGACGTTCAAACAACCCATTTCCATAAAGGAATTGAACACCAGGGATTGCCAGAAAAAATGTAGCCACAACGATCACACGCGTTGGAATCTTCAGGTTGTTCTGCATCGCCGTGCTCCGAAAGATAAAAATCGTCGCGGCCACAAGAAAAGCCACCACTCCCATGCGCGAATTTGTCAACACAAGGGTTGTCACCATCAGCACACTCAAAACGAGATAACTTGCCAGCCTGATGTCTGCGAAAAAAGACAGGCAAAAGCCAGCCCCCGTTCGATTAATACGTTGTTTTATCAACGACATTCCGGACAATATCCCAAATCCAAGATAGGTCGCATAAGAATTGCGATTGATAAACGTTCCGGTCGCATCGCCGATATACTGCTGTTTTCCCAGAAAATGCGGGTAATCCACAAAGTTGGTCACTTCCGCAAAGCCAAAAAGAGCATATCCGACACTTGAAAAAAATATACCGTGGAGCATCCAGTTTGCCCGCGTCGTGTTCTGGCTAACCTGTATCGCAAGAAAAAAGAAAGCGGCGTATGAAAGTATCCGAATAAAGCTGAGCAGGCTTGCCTTTGGCGCGATGCTCTCCAAATTGGGCATAATCCCGGTTACTTGCATAAGTATATACAATTGCAGGCCTAAAACGACTGCAAACAAAAGACCATATTTTCCAAAGGGTATTGGCATTTTTTTCTGTATCATCGCCGTCCAGACCAGAAATATCGCCACCGTCACAAACACAAATATTGCCGAGATCAGCCAGAATAGTGGCCGATTGCTGCCCAGCGGCAGGGGTGAAAGCATCACCACAGACAGCAACAACACTGCAATTGTATCGTTTAGCGGCCACCTATTCATTCATTGTGGCCCTTTTGACTTCGGCGCGCAATACGCGGATAAATCTTTGCTGGATATCTTGCGGCATATCCTCAACCACATTGATCATGTGGTCTCGAAATGACGGTTCGGTGATATATCTCGAGGTTATTGTTCTAATTCCGCGATGGCTTTGTACGAGCAAAGCCAGATCCTCCAAATGCCCCGCTTTGGCATCGTCAAGCAGTAAGCCATAACCATTTTCAGCCAATTGGAACCGCAGCTCAGCGATCCATTGCTCAGTGGGGCCAGATCGATACGAATTTACCAGTGCAAAATTGAAACCCGCAAGATCGCCCCTTTCATAGGCTACAAATGCGCGCATAAACCAAGCGTATGAATTTCTTGCGGAATACTTGGTGATTTGCGCAAGCATCTGGTCACAGTTTGCAAGCAAGGATTCGCGATTTTCGCTCGGAAGAACCCTGCCAGCAATTGACGTAAGCATCTGCAAACATCCGTCAACCAGATGCTGGTCCCCCGATAATGAAAGTGAAATACCTGACAGTAACGCGCCATCGTCAAGAAAATCGCTTGACGCCCAGCGGTGCGAAACAGAAATCGACCTGTATTCGCGATTGGCCGCGAACACTGAAAAAAAAGCGGCCAAAAAAAATGCAGCCCCTGCCATAATTTGGGCAATTCTCTTGGTGCCGTTCACAGAAAACATACCTCGGACCGAATATCAAACTGCGCGACAAAACGGTATCGTTGCTGAAATCCCAAAATCATTTCTGACATAGCCTTAACCTTTTATCGTGAATACATAAATATTGTTATTCCTATGGTTGCATTTTGTCCAATTCTATCCTAGAAACTGTTACTGAAATTGCGGTATCGGCAATATATCAAACGGGCAAATTGACTGAAGATAGGCTTCCAATGAGTGTGTTTTTATCTAAATCGGGTTTGTTGCTAGGGCTGGTACTTGCTTTACCAATCCAGCCTGTTTTTGCACAATCGACCGATCTTCAAAACAGAATGGATGAAACCGCACGGATTTGCGCCCAGAATAATCGCCCCGACTGTATGGCAACGACCGTTCAAATTCTTGATGAAATGGCAGAAAATACCTCTGACGAGGTGTATGATACATCAATCGCAAACTTTGCACTGTCGATTGCCATCGTCTGGGACGCATCCATGCCCACCGCCACTTGCGGCCTACTTGCCGACAGTCTTGCACAGATTTCGGCCTCGTCATCTGACCCGTCCCAGTCCGGTCGCATCCTCACCCTGTCTGAAATTGTGCGGGGCTGCGACAGCGCTGAAAGCTCGGCTAATACATTTTTGGCAAGCCCGAACTAATTTGGGTCGATTAAGGGTGCAGTTTTTCTTTCTGAAATGTATACCCTAGTTTACCGCAATGAAAATGACGCGCTTGTGTGCCCAGTTCTTGCTGCTACTTTTGAAGAAAGACACGATATGGCCCCGCGTAGAAATAAGAAACCCGACTGGATTGTTGAAAAAGAGCGCGCCAAACGGGGCGATGCCGCTGAGACCTTTTGGCTGTTTGGTATCCACGCCGTACGCGATGCGCTGCTGAACCCAAAACGTGAAAAACTGCGCCTCATGGTAACGCTGAATGCGCAAAACCGGCTGCAAGAAGCCATCGACGCCTCGGGCATCGAGCCCGAGACCGTCGATCCGCGGAATTTTTCCGCGCCCATCGACTCGCAATCGGTGCATCAAGGGGCCGTTCTAGAAGTGCGCCCACTGGATTGGGGCTCGGTTTCTGAACTTTGCGCGCCCCGCGACGAAGCCCCGATTGTGCTGTTATTGGACCGCGTTAGCGACCCGCATAATATCGGTGCTATTTTACGTAGCGCTGAGGTTTTTGGCGCGAGGGCTGTCATTGGCCCGCACCGTCATTCTGCGCCTGAAACCGGCGCGCTGGCGAAAACCGCGTCGGGCTCATTAGAGCGCCAGCCCTATCAACGGGTACCAAACCTTGCCAAAGCCATGAATTCGTTGAAAGAAATGGGGTACTTCCTTATTGGCCTCGACGGAGACGCCGACATGACCCTTGAAAAAGCCACGGCTGACCTGCCCAACGTGCCGATCGCATTGGTGCTGGGCGCTGAGGGACCGGGGTTGCGCGAACTTACCAAAAAGACCTGCCATCGACTGGCAAAAATACCGTCCACGGGTGATTTTGGGTCGCTGAATGTGTCAAACGCTGCCGCGATTTCGCTTTATGCGATCGATCAGTGGAAAAAGTCATTCAAAACCTAGCGCCTCGTTCACGTTTTCGTTTACTCCGGTATATTGATCAAAAAACGTCTATGCTCTCCCGACCCTAGTCAAGGAGAGCATAATGTTTACCCGTCGCACCACCCTCGCATTAATTGCCAGCGCCGTTGCCTTGCCGGCCCGCGCGGCCACCCCCGAAATATTCACAACCAACGGCGTTGCCATCAACGGCTATGACCCCGTGTCATACTTTATTGACGGGTGGCCGATTGAGGGCACGCCGCGTCACAGCCTAGATTGGAAAGGGGCCATCTGGCATTTCGCCACGGCGCAGAATCGCAATGATTTTGCAGATCATCCCGAACACTATGCCCCGCAGTTTGGAGGATATTGTGCTTTTGCCGCCTCCAAAGGTGCCATAGCCCCAACCGTTCCCGAAGCGTGGACAGTTTATAATTATCGGCTTTATCTGAACGCCAACCTTAGGGCGCGCGAACTGTGGTTGCTGGATGTTCCTGGAAATATCGCACTGGCTGAAGGTTTCTGGCCGGAGATCCTCGGCTAACATCCGCTCACAACCGCTTTACCACCACTTAAAAATTCTCAATTCGCACTTAAGTTTATTAACGAAGCGGGAAATGGAACTCCCCTGCTTCACATTACTGTCCCTCGTTCCCACTCTGCACCCGGGGTTCGCTCTGGGTGTTTTTTTGTGGTTGTTCCCGATTTTCTTGGTTAGATTACCCCTATGAATTACACCGACAATTTCCTGCGTGATATCCTGACTAGCACCAAAACCGTGGCCATGGTGGGCATTTCCACCAATCCGATCCGGCCGTCGTATTTTGTGGGGCGTTATCTGAACCTGAAAGGCTATCGCGTTATTCCGGTCAACCCGATGTACCCTGATCAAACCCTGTTTAATGAACCGATCCGCGCGGCGCTGGCAGACATCCCTGATGATGGCCCGATTGAAATGTTAGACATTTTCCGCCGCCCAGAACATGTGCTGCCGATTGTTGAGGAAGCGATTGAAGCCCTGCTGCCGCGCGGCCTGAAAACCGTCTGGATGCAGATCGGCGCGATTAACGACCAAGCCGCAAAGCTGGCCACAGATGCAGGCCTTAATGTCGTGATGGACCGTTGCCCCAAAATTGAACACCAACGGCTGTTCGGAGAATTGCGCAAAGCTGGCTTTAACACCGGCATCATTTCATCGAAACTGGCGCGTTAGATGATCGTGCCTGATTTTCAAAGCAACTGCGCAGATTGCGTTGGCTTGTGCTGTGTGGCGCTGGCGTTTGACCATTCTGACAGCTTTGCCTTTGATAAGCCCAGCGGCGAAGCGTGTCATAACCTTGATGATAATTTCCGCTGTAAAATCCACTCCAGCCTGAAAGACGCAGGGTTTTCTGGCTGTGTAGCCTATGATTGCCTTGGCGCAGGCCAGCGGGTGACAGCGATTTATGACGGGGTATCATGGCAGAAAAACCGCGAATATCTGACCCCGATGATGGACAGCTTTCGCGCCATGCGAAAGGTTCAGGAATTGCTGCAACTGCTGACCACTGCAGGGAAATTGCCGTTGCCCGACCACGTTCAACAGACCTTGACCCGTCATATTGCCACCCTGATGCCCCTTGAGGGCTGGACGCCACAAAACCTGACAACGTTTGAGCGCGGCCCGATTCCCAAACACATTCAGTCCTTCATGCGCGACTTGCGTGACTATGTACTGCCCTAGGGGCAAGCGGCTGTTCCAAATCCGCAACGGGTCGGCTAGGGTGCGGCAACTTTACCCGAACCGGAGGAAAACATGACCGACACCCCATACGGCTTTGACACGCTGCAAATTCACGCGGGCGCACAGCCTGACCCTGCAACGGGCGCGCGCCAGACGCCGATCTATCAAACCACAGCTTATGTGTTTCGCGATGCCGACCATGCGGCGGCACTGTTTAACCTGCAAGAAGTCGGGTACATCTATTCTCGCCTCACCAACCCCACCATTGCCGTTCTGCAAGAACGCGTTGCCACGCTTGAGGGCGGCGCTGGTGCAGTGGCTTGTTCATCGGGCCACGCCGCGCAAATCATGGCGCTGTTTCCGCTAATGCGGCCCGGCGACAATGTAGTG
>JAESRG010000027.1 GCA_016764785.1 Paracoccaceae bacterium | reverse complement strand
AAAAATCCGTGAAATACATCTGGCCGGATCAAATCTGAGTGACGAGCTAGCACTAAAACTATTGACCAGCTTTGAACATGTTGTGGACCTGTATGCGTCAACGGAATCCAACCGCAGCTTCAAGAATGTCAAATCGCTGACAGTTGACGGAATCGTAACCACCAAAGGCCAACCCCTCGACAGTATCGTCCAGATTATCGACCCGGACGGAAATACCTGCGGTGCTGGCATCGAAGGGGTCGTTCGCGTCAAAAATAATTATCTGGTAAAAGGCTATCTGAATAACCCTGAGGCGGAAAAAGCCTCCTTCAGAAATGGCTGGTTTTACCCGGGTGATCGCGGCAAATGGGGATCAGACGGGCAATTAGTCATTTTGGGGCGCACAGATGATGTTATCAATCTAGGCGGCGTCAAAATAAATGGCACTGAAGTTGATGCAGTATTGCAATCCGTCGACGGAATTGCTGACGCAGTTTGTTTCAAAAGCCCCTTGCCCAAGGAACCTGATACATTGATCGCTTTTGTCGTTATTGAAAAAGACGTTGATCCTCAGACCTGCATAGACCGTTTGCGCAAAACCTGTCTCGCGACGCTTTCTACGCGTCAAATCCCAGCCAAAATTATCGAGGTTACCGGTTTGCCCAAAGCACAAAAAGGCGGTACAAAGCGCTGGAAATGTCAAAACCTATACGAACAAAAAGAGACACAGGAACCCGTATGACCCTGTCTAGATCGCTCGGTGAGCTATTTGGTGCCGTAAGTGCCCAGAACCCTGATTTCCCGGTCATTATTGCCGAAAATTTCGTATTGAGCTATCGCCAGCTATGGGATTTGACCCAAAATTTTGCCGCTAACATGCAAGAGCGCGGCGTTGACAGAACATCGCTGATCGCGGTGAATACGCAAAATATGACGATTTCATTGGCGACACTTCTGGCGTCCACCCTTCTTGGTGCGAGATATGTAGTCGCCAATAAGATTCTAGCAGACTCTGGTGTGCTTTCCCCCACACATTTTTTCCGGTCGGAAGATGTGAAAGGTAGCGACCGAGCGGATTTCATCACTATTGACGACAGTTGGTCGCAAGGGAGTGCAGTACCAATCACTGCAACTGTTCAGCCAAACGACCCATGGCTGTTTTTACACACTTCGGGCAGTACCGGCACGCCTAAGTTTTTCAGCCTTTCACAACAGATCGGTTATGATCGCGCCATCGCGGCCAAAGTCGATTTTGTCAGCCAGAAAACCCGCTACCGCCCTTTACATAAGGTCAATTCGCGTCCGTTTTTTGTGCGTGGCCTGTCAGCTTTGCTCAATACATGTACATTCGTTGACAGCGACAACATCGCGTTTTGGCACCGCGCCGGCGTGACCATGGTTTCCGGGTCTCCCGCACAGGCGAGCGGCACGTTCACGGGTTATAAAAGCCCGCATAAATTCCCGATTCTCGAAGTTTCCGGGGCCAAAGTTTCTGATAAACAGCTCAAGAAATTTCTGAAGCTATTCGACATTGTCGAGGTAACCTATGGCGCAAGTGAAACCAGTAAATCATTTGCAAATCTCTGTTCGCTCGATACCGATGGAGAGATCGCCATAAAAGGTAGCCCGCAGGAAAGCATGTTTGAAATAGTTGATGTTTCTGGAAATCCCTGCGTAATTGGCGAAACAGGCAAGGTCAGGATAAAAAACCGATATATGATTGGTGGCTATCTTAACGCGCCGGACTCGCAAAAAGAACTGTTGATTGACGGGTGGTATTATCCCGGTGATATGGCCCGGTGGGGCGAACATAACGAACTTATTATTCTTAATCGGACAGATGATATTATCAACCTTGGCGGCGTTAAGGTAGATGCGCTGCTCGTAGACCTGATTTTGCAGTCGGTTGAAGGTATTTCAAAAGCCGCCTGTTTTAAAAACCCCAAACCGAACATTCCTGACGAATTACTGGCTTTTGTTGAATTTGAGCCTCTTACCCATCGGGAAGAATGCATTTATCGTGCTAAACAGACTTGTCAGGATGTGTTAGGAATTTATTTTACACCGCAACGTATCCACGCCATTACTGAAATTCCGCTAAATGAAAAAGGCACCGTCAATCGCGTGGCTTGCCAAGAGCTGTTGATGGATCGGATCCAGCGCGCCGTTGAAAGCACTGACACAGTATGAATCAGACATTCAATATTGGTTTTAATTTTCAAACAATGGCAGAATCTCAGCCCGAAGCCCCGGCAATAATTGCCGAAGATATCACCTTGAGCTATGCTAAACTTTGGAAAATCACGGCTGCGTTTGCTGAGAGAATGCACCAACACGGCATTGACCAGTCGTCAATCATAGCGGTGCACACAAACGATATTATTGTTTCGCTCGCGTCATTATTGGCCTCGTCATTACTTGGCGCTCAATACGTTGCTGTATCGAAGATACTGGAACAGGACGGCGTTATCACGCCAACCCACTACATCCGGTCGCCCGAAGTTGAGGGCGCCGACGACAAGAATTACATCCAGATCGACCACAGCTGGGCGCCTGCTTTTGTCGATATCGACAAAAACGTATCCTATCCCGGATATCGTTCAGCCGACGCGCCGTGGATGATTTTACATACGTCAGGGACCACGGGTACGGCAAAATATATGGTGTTAAGCCAACGCCTTGTTTTTGATCGCTCCCACGCCGTGCAGAACGATTTTCATGGTCAAAAAACGCGCGTTTCTATCTTGTTTTCATGCCAAACGCGCCCGTTTTATGCACGCGCGCTTGCCGCCCTGCTTTTTGGCAGCACGTTGATAGACAGTATTAACATCTGTTTCTGGCAGCAGGAAAAAGTAAATACTGTTTGTGGGTCGAGTTATCAGATAAACAAATTACTTGCTGATAACACCATGACTCCAAAAATAGATCTGGTCGAAGTAAGTGGTGCCAAATTAACCGCAGATATCGCCGCCGTATTGAAATCCAGCTTCACAAAAGTGATTGATTTCTATGGCGCTGGCGAAACCAATAAATCCCACGCCAATGAAATCACAATCGGTTCATCGGGTGAGATTGTTGCAACAGGGATCAAACTGGACGGGCGCATCGAAATTGTTGACGAACATGATAACCCCTGCGCTGCAGGGAAACGCGGCCTAGTGCGGATCAAAAATGACTATTTGGTTCCGGGATATCTGAATGCACCCGCAGCCCAGCAAAAAAGCTTTCGTGATGGGTGGTTTTACCCCGGCGATTATGGCCACTGGGGAAAGGCTGGCGCACTGGTGATTGAGGGCCGAGACGACGAGCTTGTGAATATAGCGGGTATTAAATTCGACCCGTCCAGAATTGACACGGCGCTTTTGACCTGCACCGGTATTAAAGCCGCAGCCTGTTTTCTAATTCCGTCGTCAGACGTTGAAAACAAACTTATGGCTTTCGTTGAGCTGGTAGATTTCAAAGCACCCGATCAATATATAAACAAGGCCTATCAGCATTGTGTCGAAAAATTCGGGACGGTGATTGCGCCGATAAATATTATCGTCGTGCCCGAAATCCCGCGGACAGAAGATGGCGCAGTCAAGCGGCAGAAATGTAAAGACATGGCAGTTGAAATATTCAAACACGCTGCACGCAAGAACTAGGATTGGACAAGCAATGACACAGGGTGAAAATTTAGGATTTGTATTGCAACGGGTTGCGTCGGAGCGCCCAGATCAAGCCGCCATTGTGTTCGAAGATATGACGATTACTTACGACCAGCTATTGCGAATTATTTTCGGTTTTGCTGCTAAAATGCAGCAATTCGGGGTTGGGCAAGAAGATTTTGTTATTGTTGATACTGACGAACCTACGGTTGCGATTGCATCCTTGTTTGCGGCTGCGCTGCTTGGCGCAAAATATGCAAATAACCATGAAGAATTCGCCCACCTGAAGCGATTCACCCCAACCAAATTTTTCCACTCGGTCGAAAAAAATGGCAGTTCTGCAAACGGAAGCATCAAAATCGATGCAAGCTGGACGCCCCAAAATCAACCTGACACTGATATCCAATTTACCGATACTCAAGATCAAGACTCGCCGTGGCTAATTGTTCATACCTCTGGAAGCACCGGTTTTCCTAAATTTATCGGCCTTACACAGGCGCAGATTCTGGCGCGCTCCAACGCGGCCAGCGTTGACTTTATCTCCGGGAAAACGGTGTTCTGCTCAATGTTTGACTGTACCGCCCGCCCTTATATTTCGCGCATGTTGGCGACCTTGATAAACGGGGCCACACTGGTTGACAGTAAAAAGCCGGAATTTTGGATACCGGCTGGTGTTAATCTTGTTATGGGGTCTCCGGTGCAGGTGCGCGCGCGCCTTGAGGGAAAGTCGCTTTCCCCAAAATTGCCAGTGCTGCACGTGGGCGGTGGTAAACTTGCGGACACCATGGCGCTGGATCTGCTACAAAATTTTGATCTGGTCATTGATGCCTATGGTGCTACAGAAACCAACCATAGCTATAACAACCTTAAATCGCTAAATGAAGATGGTGACATTGTAACCAAAGGCCAGCCTTTAGATAGTATTGTTGAAATCGTAAACGCCGACGGTGAGCCCTGTCAGGTTAACGAGGTCGGTGCAATCCGCATCCAAAACCCCTATTTGGCCAGCGGGTATCTCGATAGCCCCGAAGCTCAGGCAAAGTGCTTCATAGATGGTTGGTTTTACCCGGGTGATATCGCCAGTTGGGGGCCGATGAGGGCGCTCAATTTTGTTGGGCGTACAGACCATGTTATTAACCTTGGCGGCGCAAAAATAAACGCGCTGGCCGTGGATCATCTAATGATCTCCACCAAAGGTATTTCAGATGCCATTTGCTTCAAAAACCCTAAGCCGGGGGCGCTGAACGAGCTGTTGGCATTTGCCGTTTTTGATGGTTCCGCACCCCAGCTACAAGCAGAGTCTTCCGCCAAATTTGCCTGCAATGAGCAGTTTGGTGAAATTGTGGTGCCAAAGCACATAAGACCAATCAACTTTATTCCACGGTTTGAAGATGGCGCACCAGATCGCGAGGCGTGCATATTGATGGTACTGGAGCGCAGTCGCGATATGCTCGCTAAGCAACGTGAATGAATGATACGTCACCAGGGTCAGGTTTTGGGAAAAAGTTACTCAACCATAATGGGTTAATGACCCCGGTGATAACGCGTTTCTTTGGGCCTATGCGGGCCATTCAAACTAGATTTGAGGAGACGCAAGCCACCTATTATCGGGTGTCTTTGCTCTATCAATGCGCACAGCATAATCTAATTATTGAGGCTAAACTACTGGCATCAAAAGATAACCTTCCTGCCGGCCTGATAGATGCGTTGCGAAATACTGACCAGCTGTTTGGTCAACTTTTGCTGGATTACCATATTAGCGTAAGGATCGCCCCGCCCAAAATTCGCCACGATAATTCGCGTTGGAGCCGGCAGTTAGCCATGCTTGATAAGGCTAACGGCAAGCTGCTATGTAAGGTTGATGAACACTTAGTCTCGGACCAACAACTATTGAAACATTGTATTATACCGCAGGAATCTAGCATAAAATGATAGATTGTATTATTGTCGGTGCGGGCCCAGGCGGGATAGTTTGTACCAAGGAAATGCTTGAAAAAGGTATTACCAACACGGTATGCCTTGAACAATCGTCCAGCCTTGGTGGCGTATTTACCGGCAGCTACGATAATCTTTATCTGACCTCATCGGGTGCATTTAGCATGTTCTCCGATTTCTGGATAGGAGATGGTAACGCGCATAGTTTCTGGACTAAATCAGAAGTACTGGACTATTGGACCCGTTACGCCGCACATTTCTGCGTTTTAAAACACATTCGTTTTGACGCAACTGTCGCCAAGGTGGAGCGGCTGGCCGATGAAAACTGGCGGGTTACCCTTGCCTCTGACGAGGTGCTCGACTGTAAAAATCTGGTGCTGGCAACAGGCAATAACGATGTAGCCAGCTTTCCAGCATGGCGTGATCAGGCCACATCTATCCCGACGATGCATTCAAAAGACTATCGCAATGCCAAAGGCCTTGAAAACAAGCGCGTTTTAATTGTTGGGGGCGGCGAGTCCGCCTCTGATATCGCATTAGAAATCTCTAAGGTTGCCGAACAATGCTGGGTAAGCCTTCGCAATGGCACGGGCTGGATCGTGCCGCGTATGCGTGGGAAAAATGCGGCTGATGCATCGACCCACCGCGGTTTCTGGAACCTGCCACGTAAATATGGCGCTGCTGTTAGCGTGGCGCTTCTGTCCAATGATCGTGCGCTGGCCAATGACGATCCTGAAATGGCGGCATTGGTAAGTTTAAACGAGCGCATACCTTCCATAAAGGGCATTTGGGGGACGTATGGCACCAAAACAATGGCCTTGCCCAAAGCGATCGCACATTATGGCTGTCACGTTGTCCCCGAGATTACCGGCGTTCAGGATGGTGGAAAAACCCTTCATCTGAAAGATGGTTTAACGCTGGATAGCGTGGATACTATTATCTTCAGTACCGGCTTTAAGAACAAGGTGCCCTTCATGCCAAAAGAACTGCAGGAATGTGATCCGCGTAGCCTATATAAACACATGTTTCACCCTGACATTGGGCCTAGCCTTGTTTGGCTGGGTTGGGCAAGGCCAGCATTTGGCAGCCAGTTTCCGATCATGGAAATGCAGTCGCGATATTGCGCACAAATTCAGGCGAACAGCTTGACCCTACCTGATGACCACCAAATGAAAATCGACATTGAGCGCGACCGCGCCATTTACCTTGAACAATTTGAACATACCGGAACGCGCGTGCGCAGCCTTGTCGATTATTTTAAATATATGGGTGACCTCGCCAAAATACTTGGCTGCACACCACCGCTTATCCGCAGTTTCTTCATGCGACCGCGGCTTTGGCTCCACCTTGTGTTTGGTCCGATGCAGGCGTCACAGTTTCGATTGCGCGGCGACGGAAAAAAGGCTGTTCTGGCTCGGGAAATAATAATGAAATTGCCCGTCAGTCCATTTAATACTGTTGTTAAAATCGGCCTTAAAGGCCGGATAGGGGTCGTGCTGGGCAAGTTTAGACCAGCAAAGCAACCAAGAAATCGAGATTAACATGCAAGAGCCATTTGATTTATACTCACATGCAATCGATGCAAATCCGTTTCCATATTACGCCGATTTACGGAAAAACCACCCTTGTTACTGGAGCGAAAAAGGGCAGCTCTGGATCTTGACTCGCTATGCAGATGTTTTATCTGCCGCTCAGGATTGGGAAACTTTTTCATCAGCAAAAGGAAATTTGATCGACGAAATCCCGGGCCGATCAGGCAATACTTTAGGGACGACTGACCCGCCCCGGCACGACCGGATGCGTGCATTGGTTAACAAAGCTTTCGCAAAGAAACACCTTGAGCATCTTATCGTACCGACTGTGGAAATTGCTTCGCGTCAAATTGACTTGATAAAGTCCAAAGTAGATTTCGACTTTGTCTCGGACTTTTCAAGTGTCATTACTGTTGAGATTCTGTTTCAAATGTTGGGCCTACCTGCGCGTGAACCCGCAAAAATCCGCAATCTGGTTGTGCAGTCCATTTCAACTGACAAAAAGGCGCGCGGTCGAAACGACAGTCATAACAATGCATTTAGGCATTTAACCGGGTTTTTGGCTAAAGAAATTGCCAAACGGCGTCAAAACCCCGCTGATGATCTTATTACCCATCTGGCCAACGCAGAAATTGACGGCTACCGGCTGACTGAGCTGGAGGTAACATTGACAACCTCTATGTTCGTGATTGCCGGCGTCGAATCTTTGTCTAGCTTTATGAGTATTTTTGCGCTTAATTTGGCCGACGAAACTGACGCACGGCACCGGATTGTCGATGATAATAGCCTTATGGCTCAGGCGATTGAGGAATCTCTGAGGTATAATACTTCAGCACAAAGGTTCGGGCGAAATTTGACCAAAGATATTGAGATGCACGGACAACAGATGAAAGCCGGAGACAAAGTTGCGCTGGCTTTTGGTGCTGCCAACCGAGATCCCCGTAAATTTACAAACCCCGATATCTACGATCTTGATCGTAAGCCGCTTGGCCATCTTGGTTTTGGTGCAGGCAAACATTTTTGTATTGGCACTTCCTTGGCGCGGCAAGTCACACAAACGGCTATGTTGACATTCTTGGCAGAGATACCCGCGTTCAGAATGCAAAGCCGTGAATTAAACTGGGTCTCGTCGTCTAATTTTCGCAGTCCGTTAAGTTTGCCAATGAGGATCGCATAAAAAAATGGCCCGCAAAAGCGAGCCATTTTAAATTCTTGTAAGCTTGAACTAGAAGCGGATGGCAACCCGGAAGGATGTGGTGCCGTTAGCAACGCCGGTACCTTCGGTATAGTGACCAAGCATAGAACGTTGTGTATGCTCAAGACCAACTGAAATCGTGTCAGAAAGCATGTATTCTACACCGGCGCCAAAGTTAACGCCAAAAGCAGCATACGAATAATCCAGATTGTCAGTGGTTGCCGAAGCGACGCTGGCGCCAGCAAAACCATAAAGCAACATGCTTGACCCGAACGCGTCGATTGATTTACCGACTTTAAACTTAAAGTCTGTCAGCATTTGCAAATCATAGTCGTCGTCGTCGTCATGCAGGTTGGTGCCGTGCATAGCAATTTCAAAACCATAAATCGTACCGCGGTTTGATTCTAGGTTAAAGCCAACGAACCCACCAGCCGCAAAATCGGTTTCAAATCCGTAAGTGGTATCCTGAACACTTGGGTAGCTACCGCTTGGAATTCCTGCAAAAACACCAACATATGGGCCAGTAAAGTCCTGCGCTGTTACAGCGGTACTTGCAGCTACAAGCGCGGCTACGGACACTGCTCCCGTTGCGATTTTATTTTCGATCTTCATCGATATGCCTCCCGTTAAATATGAACTATAAAAAGCAAAGTTTCTGTACATTTCAAAAATGCTCTTCCGGCGCATTATTTCACCATTTATCAGATTTTATCAAGTAATTTATGCTGTTGGTCACTTAAAATCGACTATGTGGTATTTTGGCAGCAGAGGTGCTCTGACCTGCGCCTAGGAATTTCCTCCACATTACATGCGAGTCTGCCGAACAAAAGGATAGACAATGAACCGGCCAAGAATTTTGGCCGAATAAGTAATCGGTATTTTGCAAAAGCATGAGGCAGGCGCGAACTGCGCTGATTTGTGCCCCAATCACGGGATGTCGCACGGCATGTTTTATGCGTGGAAGTCGAGATTATCGGGGCGGATCGCAAGATGATCCGGTGTCAGTCTTGCCGTCCACCAGAGATCGAGTTGCGGACACGATTGAGCGATTTAACGAATGAACGGCGGCGGTTTGGCTACCGTTGCCTGTTCATCGTGCTGCGCCGTGAGGGTGAGACCTCGGGGATCAATCGCACCTTGAGCATCATGGATGATGTGACACGAGAATGCCTTTGTCGAAAGCTCCAATGGGCGAATGAGAGACGAACTGCCCAACGAAACCATGTTCCGTAACCTCGCCCATGCTCGGATCGTAACTCGTGACTGGGCACATGATTACAATACAACCCGCGCCGCAGGCACTCAGTATTAGGCTGAAAAAGCCCGTTGGCTTTCAAACGAAAGGTGGCCTAAAGCAAGCACTTCGGGCGGCACGAAAGCGCGACAGGTCCATAGGATTTACGCTCAGAATTCATGGCTTCGCAAGAATACGTCGCCTACCTGATTTTGGAATGCGAGCACGTCTCCAAACTAAAAATGCCATTATGCGACCCGTAGAAAGTTGCGGCATTCAGAGCTGTCTAAAAATGAATGCACTTGGCCTGACACATTGGGCGATTGAATAAGCTGTTCTGAAGTTTCCCGAATTCTTTTCATTTCAGTCCCAGGAATGTGCAAAATATAGATTGAACCAAGTTAATAGCGTAGAATAGTTCAAGTTCAGCTAAAAATCCGACGTAATCCCTTTTTTCTCCCAATCGCCAAACCGCCCGGGTTCAGGCCCATCACGACCGCCCAATTCCACTGGCATATCGGTTGGTTTTTCAGCAGCTTTGCGCAATGCGGCCTCAGCTAATGCGCGCAGGGCAGCGGCTTTTCGGCGGGTTTCGGGGGTGTCTGCGTCTTTGTTCATGGTCTTCCCTTTCAATTAGCCCTTTGCAGCGGCATTCTTATCCGCTAAATCACCCCTTTATAACCAACCTAGTCAGGAGGGCGCAACGCATGAGTGCCCCAGGATACGCGCCACGCGCAGCAGCAGCCCATTTGTTAAACGGCGTCCTTATTGAACACCGTCTCCTTTCGGATATGGTCAACAGCAAAGATGGACCATTGGCCAAACTGCCCCCGCAGGGCAAAGCCCGCGCACAGTCGCTGGCAGGGGATACTTTGCGTCACTTGGGCCGAATCGACATTGTCATCGACCAGTTTTTGCAAAAAGAGCCACCGACTTCGGTACGCAACGCGTTGCGATTGGCGACATGTGAGCTGATTGTTGACGGCATTCCGCCGCACGCCGCAGTTGATGCCGTGGTGCGCTTGGTGAAAAATAACCGGCAAACCACGCGGATGGCTGGCATGGCAAATGCCGTTGCGCGGCGAATTTCCGAACATGGCGCTGAAATCTGGGCTGATCTTGAGCCGACTGAACTGCCAGCCTTTCTGGCAAAACCAATCAGGAATGCTTACGGCGCTGATGCCTTGGCTGCGATTGAACTGGCCCACGAAAACGGTGCGCCGCTAGATATTACTCTGCAAAGCCCCGCTGACACAGATGAATTGGTCGAAGCGCTAGAAGCTAGCGTGTTGTCGACCGGATCATTGCGTTTGTTTGAATGGGGTCAAATCTCAACCATGCCCGGTTTTGAAGACGGTGCTTGGTGGGTGCAAGACGCTGCTGCCGCGATTCCGGCGCAGTTGTTGGGTGACATTACCGGTAAAACCGTGCTGGATATTTGCGCGGCGCCCGGTGGTAAAACCATGCAGCTGGCAGCGGCTGGCGGCGATGTTACCGCGCTCGACCTGTCAAAATACCGGATGGAACGGGTGCAGGAAAACCTGAACCGCACCAAGCTCAAGGCCAAAATCGTCGTTGCGGATGCGCTGAAATATCGACCTGAAGAATTGTTTGACGCCATTTTGCTTGACGCGCCGTGTTCGGCAACCGGCACCATTCGCCGTCATCCTGACCTGCCCCACACCAAGGCCGATCTTGACTTGCAACCGGTGCTGGATCTGCAAAAGCAGATGCTTAATCGTGCGGCAAGCTGGCTGAAACCCGGCGGTTTGATGGTCTACTGCACGTGCTCGCTGCTGCCCCAAGAAGGCGAGACGCAGGTTGAGGAATTCCTTAAGGCTCATCCCGACTATGAACAATTGCCGGTAAACGCCGAAAATTTTGGTCTAATGCCCGAATGGATCGACGACCAAGGCGGCATGCGTTTGCGCCCAGATTTCTGGGCTGATCGCGGCGGCATGGATGGTTTCTATGCGGCAATTTTAAAGAAACGCGGGTAACAGCCCAATAGATGGACGCGGAAAATCTCTAGGATCGTGCAAAACCAGCTATTAAGATTACGTCAGGCCAGCCATCGCCTGATGAACTGGCGGCACGCGCGTTTTGCTGGGTTCCGCCCTGCCCCCAAAGCGTTTTCGTATTGCCCTGAACCGCGTACGATTGGGTCTTTTGCCAAGGGTCAGCAATTGGTCAGTCGCAACTTTCTGTTTGCCGGTGAACTTGTTGAGGGGCCAAGCCTGTCGATTTGGGCGATCACCACCCCAAGCAGCGCGTTTTTGCGCGAACAGCACGGGTTTGCGTGGCTGGATGATCTGGTCGCGGTCGGCGATAACGCGGCGCGCAACATTGCCCAGCAATGGATATTTGAGTGGATCAACATTTTTGGCGCCGGCAAAGGCCCCGGCTGGGGGCCGGGCTTAACGGGCCGCCGCCTGATTCAGCTATGCAGCAACGCAGAATTTATTCTGCATGGGTTGGATGCCAAAAACACCCGCAAAATCTTTCGCACCCTTGGGCGGCAAACCGATTTTCTGTCAAAACGCTGGCGAGTCGCAAGGCCGGGGCTTCATCGGTTTGAGGCTCTTTCTGGCCTGATCTATGCGGGTCTTTCTTTGAAGGGTCGCGAGAATGTGCTGGCATCAGCCGTGCGGGGAATCGCCGCTGAATGCCAAAAACACATCGGCAAAGACGGGGGCATTCCGACGCGCAGCCCCGAAGAACTGATGGCTGTGTTCACCCTGCTGACATGGGTCCGCAATGCGCTGATCGAGAATAAACACAAGGTTGATGACCGTATTACCGATGCCTTGCACCGCATGGCCCCAACCCTGCGCGGCTTGCGATTGGGTGATGGCACGTTGGTGCGGTTTCATGGTGGCGGACGCGGGATGCAAGGCCAGCTTGACCAGTCTTTGGCAGATGCACAAATCAAGGATGGCACTGCCGACCAGAAAATAATGGGGTTTGAACGTATGGCAACAGGGCGCTTGGTGGTCATCACCGATTGCGCCGCGCCGCCTGCCACCGGTGTTTCGCAAAAAGCCCATGCCAGCACGCTGGCGTTTGAGATGTCCTCGGGCCGTCGACCGATGATCGTTAATTGCGGCGCCGGACACAGGTTTGGGTCCGACTGGACACGGGCGGGTCGCAAAACCGCCGCGCACAATACCTTGCAGATTGAAAATACTTCATCAGCGAAATTCTCGGCCAATGATGATCCGTCATCTGAGGAGATTATCGACGGTCCCGATAAAGTGACCTGCAATCGTGCCAGCGATCTAAGCGGCGTTTGGCTGGTCGCAACCCATAACGGATATGCGCGCAGCCACGGCATGATCCATGAACGCCGTTTGTTTATCAGCGCGGATGGGCGCGAGGTGGCAGGCGAAGATAAACTTAGCCCGTCGGGCGAGATCCCCGCGCCGCTGTTTGGGCGCACTGTGATCGACACCCCGGCGTTGGGCGCGTCATACGTTATTCATTTTCATATGCACCCCGATATCGTCCCGTCGCTTGATCTTGACGGTCAGGCCGTTTCACTAACGCTGAAAAGCGGCGAGGTTTGGGTGTTTCGTCAAAACGGTGGGCTGCTGGCCCTGCAAGACTCGGCTTTTCTAGATCGCTCGCACATCAAGCCCCGCGCGACAAAGCAGATCGTGGTGTCGGCACGTGCAGTTGATTACAACGGCCAAATAACTTGGAATTTTCTGCGCGCCGCTGATGGTGGCCGCAATACCCGCGATCTCGTGATCGATGATCCGGCCCTCTAACCTGAATTGGAAGTAAACATGTCCTCAAACCTTGTCCCCATTCGCCGCGCGCTGCTGTCGGTTTCTGATAAAACTGGCCTGATTGATCTGGCCAAAGCGCTGGATGCTAAAGGGGTTGAACTGCTGTCGACCGGTGGTACGGCTAAGGCCATTCGCGATGCGGGCCTGCCGGTAAAAGATGTGTCGGAAATCACCAATTTTCCTGAGATGATGGATGGCCGCGTTAAAACCCTGCACCCGATGGTGCATGGCGGCATTCTGGCGCTGCGGGATAATGACGAACACGTCGCCACCATGAAAGAACACGGCATCGGCGCGATTGATCTGGTGGTGGTAAATTTGTACCCGTTTGAGGCCACGGTTGCCGCTGGTGCGGATTTCCATACCTGCGTTGAAAATATCGACATTGGCGGTCCTGCGATGATTCGCTCTGCTGCTAAAAATTATGAATTTGTGACTGTGGTAACCGACATTGAAGACTACAAAGATCTGATTTGGGAGCTGGAAAACCACGAGGGCGGCGCGACCTGCGCCAAGTTCCGCAAAAAACTTTCCCAAATTGCCTATGCTCGCACTGCAGCTTACGACACGGCTGTGCCAACTTGGATGGCTGAGGCGATCGGCCAGCCAACCCCGCGCCGTCGCAGCATTGCCGGAACCTTGCAGCAGACTTTGCGCTATGGTGAAAACCCGCATCAGTCGGCGGCGTTTTATGTTGACGGGTCTGACCGCCTCGGCGTGGCAACTGCCACACAGCACCAAGGCAAAGCGCTGTCCTATAACAACATCAACGATACCGACGCGGCGTTCGAGATGGTGGCGGAATTTGACGCCGCCGACGGCCCGGCTTGCGCGATTATCAAACACGCAAACCCCTGCGGTGTGGCCCGTGGCGCGACCATGCTTGAGGCCTATAAGGCCGCGTTCAACACCGATAACGTCTCACCCTTTGGTGGCATTATCGCGTTGAACCAAGAACTTGACGCCGTAACGGCTGAAGAAATCATCAAGATATTTACCGAAGTCGTGATCGCGCCATCTGTGACCGATGAAGCGATGAGTATTTTTGCAACAAAGAAGAATCTGAGGCTGCTAACCACCGGCGGCCTTCCGGATGTGACCGAAGCCGGTCGCACATGGCGCAAAGTTACTGGCGGATATCTGGTGCAAGACCGCGACAACGGCTGTCTATCGCTGGACGATTTGAAAGTGGTCACCAAACGCGCGCCAACTGATGCCGAACTTGCCGACCTGCTATTTGCTTGGAAAGTTGCCAAGCACGTTAAGTCTAATGCGATCGTTTATGTGAAAAACGGCGCAACCGTTGGCATCGGGGCGGGGCAGATGAGTCGCGTCGATTCAACTCGGATTGCGGCCCGCAAAGCGCAGGATATGGCCGAGGTGTTGGGCTTAAGCGAAGTGCCAACTATCGGATCAGTAGTGGCATCCGACGCGTTTTTCCCGTTTGCTGACGGGTTAATAACCGCGGCTGAGGCCGGCGCAACAGCCGTCATTCAACCCGGTGGATCAATGCGCGACGCCGAAGTGATTGCTGCGGCAGATGGCGCAGGGCTGGCGATGGTATTTACCGGAATGCGCCATTTCAGGCACTAAGGTCAAAAGAAGCATAGACATAGAATCAATAAGACAATCGGGTCGAGTTTGGCGTTATCTGGTACCGCCTTACCGTTGAAAATAGTGAATTTGGCCCGTTCTATGCGCTTGAAAAGTAAAATTTTTGTGAATTTGGCCCATATTTACCATCCCAAGTAGTCTAATAGTCTTGTTCAAGACTAAATACGTATTGAGTTACGCGTTTTTCGTGCTAATACTATATTTTTTAACGTAATTCGTTGCCCGTTTTCGATAGATCGCAAACAATGCTGAGCAATTAAGGCCGATTTGGTAAGTGTGGATTGGGTAATTGGCAAACTGTAAAGATGTCTCCTGTATATGTTTGCGGCTGGTGCCAATAAGGTGGAATTTGAAATGACTACAAAGATTTTTAGGAAATTTATCTCTGACCAATCTGGCGCGGCGATGGCATTTATCCTCATCATGTTTTTGCTGCTTGTTGTTGGTGGCGGCATGGCGGTCGATTTTATGCGCCACGAAGGCGAACGGGCAAAACTGCAAGACGCAATCGATCGCGGTGTTCTGGCTGCGACTGCGTTTACTCAAACTTCCGATGTCACATTGGTGGTTGAGTCTTTTCTGAATTATCGCGAATTGAACGCACTAGAAGACGGTGCATTGACGATTACTGTAGTGCCGGACATTGCACTGAACTCCAGAAGGGTGTCGGCGACTGCCAGTTATGAAATCGATACGTTTTTCTTGAAAATTATTGGCATTCCAACTTTGCCGGTCGCGGCGCGTGGCGCGGCCGAAATTGCCAGAAACGAGATTGAACTGTCGCTGGTGCTCGATATTTCTTATTCGATGAATGGTGCCAAAATCGCGAGTCTGATTTCAGCATCGAACACCTTTGTTGATCTCATGCTCACCGCTGATTCAATTCCGCACACAACCGTGTCGATTGTGCCATTTTCACCAAATGTAAATGTTGGTGCTCAGTTAGCATCTTACTATAACTTCAATGCATGGCACAATTATTCCTATTGCGCTGAGTTTTCTGATGCTAGCTTTAACACAACTGCAATTAGCACGACAGCGCCGTTGATCCAAGGGCAGCACTGGCGGTTGGGTACCAATCGGTACTGGTGTCCACGGGCAGCTAACGACATTACGCCACTTTCAAACGATCCGTTAGTGCTGCATGCAGCAATCAACAGCCTTGTTGTTGAACGGTATACATCGGCTTGGGCTGGGCTAAAATGGGGTGCTGCTTTGCTTGATCCTAGTGCGCAACCAGCTGTGATTGACCTTATTGCAGATGGTTCTGTTGACCCCATCTTTTCTGGCCGTCCGGCAGCATTTGATGATGAGGATGCCCTTAAGTTTATGATTTTGATGTCGGATGGCGATAATACTTGGCATCGGGTCATGAAAGACAGTGATTATGCTCATTATAGCCATACAGAGACGTATTCACAGCGGAATGCGGACTATTGGGATGATCATAACATGCCTAACTGGAATAGCGGCAGTCACAACAATTCTGCGATGACCATTAACAGCAATGAAGGTGATGCGCGCATGCGCGATATTTGTACAGCATCCAAAGCACAAGGAATCATCCTGTTCACCATCGCTTTTCAGGTGTCAGCTGGTTCGCGTGCGTATCGGGAACTTTCCAGCTGTGCAACGTCTCCGTCACACTTTTTCCATGTCGAAGGTCTTAGCCTCGATGAAACATTTGAAACAATCGCGGCAACAATTCAAAGACTGAAGTTAACCCAATGATGTCTCGTCCGTTCAAATTTTTGGCAAATCGGTTCCGCGATTATTGCGGTGACGAAAGTGGCAACCCCACGGTTGAATTCGTGATGATTGCACCGATGCTTTTTTGGCTGACCTTTTCTGTGTTGGAAATTGGCTGGATAAATACCCAAAAAACCATGCTGGAACGCGGGTTGAACATAACCGTTCGCGAATTGCGTCTTGGGTTATTAGCAGACACGTCCAACGAGAACCTCAAAGCTAGAATCTGTGAGAATTCAATCCTTTTGCGGGATTGTCTGAATGTTATCCACATTGAGATGTTGCCGATAACACAAGATCCGGCATCCTTCCCTGCTTGTTTTGATCGCGCCGAAGATATCGACCCTGTTACCACTTATAATCCCGGTGCGCGCTCAGAAATTATGTTTGTTCGTGTATGTGTTGTTGTAGACCCGCTGATGCCTGGCATGGGTATCGCAACGCAGCTTCACAGAGACGCAAGTGGTGGTCTGCAACTTATCGCTTTTTCAGCCTTTACCAACGAACCGAGCTAGACATGAGATTTTCATTCAGAAACCTGTTCAAAAAGGCTCGCAACGACGAAAAAGGCACGGTTACTGTCGAATTTATCATTATGTTTCCGTTATTGTTCACATGGATGATCGGATCACTGGTCTATTTTGATGCTTTCCGCGAACGCAATAATGCGTCAAAGGCCGCGTCGTCGGTGGCAGATATTATTTCACGCACTGACGTTCAAAACGTGGCTTCTGTTTCCCAGCTCGCATTGCTACAGGAAAGATTGCTTCCAGGCATTCAAGGGACAAAATCTTTACGTGTTTCAAGCATTCAAAGGGTCACAGAGGATAGTTTCATCGTTTTGTGGTCTTACTCCCCAACGGGTAGCGATGCTTTGCTAGCGGTTGATATTCCGATAAATATACTTCCGCTGATGACCGATAATGAAACAGTAATCTTGACCGAAACTGCGGTTCCGTTTGTGCCACTGTCTGGTCTCGCAGGTATTGCGGCACAGACTTACATAAACAAGATCGCTATTCGACCAAGATATGTATCTGCTATTGCGTGGGATAGCGGCTCTTAACTTTTCTAAGCCAGCGCAGCCTTGATGGCGAGATACGAGTCCTTTGGGGTGCGTTTCAGAGTATCAAAGTCCACATGAATTAGGCCAAAGCGCTTGTCGTATCCCAACGCCCACTCAAAATTATCCATCAGCGACCAGATGAAATAGCCGCTAACAGGCACGCCCTTGGCAATTGCTGACTTCAGGGCTGCGGCGTGACGATTGATATAGTCAATCCGTGCTGGGTCAGCCACGCGACCATTTTCAAGTGTATCATATGATGCCATACCGTTTTCGGTGATGAAAATCGGCAGGTCTCCGGTATAGTTTTCCTTTGTCCAGAGCATCAGGTTTTCCAGACCTTCGGGGTAAATTTCCCACTCCATCGCGGTTTTGGGAAGATTGCCTTCTACTTCTTTATAAGCCGGAAACGGTGCGCCTGGATCGGCTTTCAACAGTTTACGGGTGTAATAATTCACTCCCAGCCAATCGACTGGCGCCTGAATAGTGGTGAAATCATCCTGCCACCCTTTTGGCAGATGTTTTTCAACCCCCTCAAGCACATCCGCCGGATATTCACCTTTGAAAATCCCAGCCAGATACCAACGATTATAAATACTTTCATACAGGCTGGCTGCCTTTTTTGAGGCCTCGGAGTCATCAGCCGGCATCGCATATTCGAAATTCACAATCGCCCCAAGATTATCCATGCCAAGGCTGCGCATGACTTGAATGGATTTACCGTGGGCCAGCAAAACGTGGTGCATTGCGTGGCTGGCAGCGCGAATGTCGCGCAAGCCCGGTGCATGGGCACCCAGAAAGTGCGACAACCAAGCCACACACCAAGGTTCATTGACCGGCGCAACTGAGTGCATGCGATCGCCGATCCGTTCCATCACAACTTGTGTATAATCTGCAAACCAGTTGGCAATATCGGGGTTACGCCAGCCGCCAAGATCAGCCAGCGCTGACGGCAGCTCCCAGTGGTACAGGGTTGCGCAGGGCTTGATGTTACGGGCCAGCATGCCGTCAACCAGACGGTCGTAAAAATCTAAACCTTCAGCGTTCACCTGCCCACGGCCTTCGGGCATCACCCGCGCCCACGAAGTTGAAAACCGATATGAATCAAAACCGGCGGCGGCGACAAGATCCAGATCTTCTTCCCAACGATGGTAATGATCACAGGCCAAATCGCCATTTTCGCATTTCACGACATTGCCCGGGGTGGCTGCAAAATCATCCCAATGGGTTGATCCGGCACCGCCAAATTTATGGCCCTCAATCTGATAGCTAGAGGTGGCCGTGCCAAAGGCAAAGCCTTCCGGAAAATCGGAGCGGTCAAAATTCAGTTTCATTGGGTGTCCTTATCGGGTTGCGGGCCTTGCAATTTGTTTGTCACGCTAAGCTATCCAGTATTTAGCCCCAATCAGGCCCACCGCCGACATCGTCTATTTTACACCGCTTGCCGAATTGTGCCAGTAAAAATTTGCGAAGGAGTGCTTGACCTACTCCTCATGCTGATTACAAGTTTTCAGACAAATAGACAGGAAAGACTGATGCTGGAATTCGACCAAATACCCGAACAAGCCCTTGCGTGGATTGCCGACGGGAAACAGGCAGCGATTGCAATTGTGATCGACACGTGGGGGTCTGCGCCGCGACCGGTCGGTTCACTGCTAGCGATCAGCTCAGACGGTGAAATCGCGGGGTCTGTTTCTGGTGGCTGCGTCGAAAGCGCGGTGGTTGAAGAGGCGCTGGAGGTCATGAAAGACGGCACGCCCCGCGTCCTGGAATTTGGCGTGGCCGATGACAATGCTTTTGCGGTTGGCCTTGCTTGTGGGGGCGATATTAAAATTTTGGTAGAACCAATCGGTATCGGCAGTGGGCCCGATATCGCGTTGATCAAGCAACTGGTGGCCCATCGTGCCGACCGTCGGGCCGTTGCCTATTGTGTGAACACAAAAAACTGGGACCGCCAGTTAATCACCGATACCACCCAACATGCAGATCGGTTCGCCAGCGAAAAATCTGGTTTTGAAGCTGACTGGTTTGTCGGTATCCATAACCCTCCGTTGCGGCTAATTGTGGTTGGGGCAGTGCATATCGCCCAACCGCTGATGCAAATGGCGCGGCTTGTGGGGTATGATGCAACCCTTGTTGACCCGCGCGCGGGGTTTGCAAGCCAAGCACGGTTTCCCGATGAAAGGCTGGTACATGATTGGCCCGATGATGCGCTAAGGGCTGAAAATCTTGGCCCTAGAACTGCCGTGGTGACCCTGGCGCATGACCCTAAAATAGACGACCCCGCGATACACGTCGCGCTAAATTCCGATGTGTTTTACCTTGGCTGTTTGGGATCAAGCCGCACCCATGCCAAACGCGTTGATCGGCTGACCAAAGCTGGCTTTTCGCCTGAAAAAATCGCCAAAATCCATGGTCCGGTTGGGTCAGATATTGGCGCTAAAACCCCTGCCGAAATTGCGGTTTCGATTATGGCGGAACTGACCGAGCGGCTCCGTCGGGTAGAGACTCGCCGATGACCCACCTAAATGTTGATGTTTTATTGCTTGCTGCTGGCGCATCCACGCGGATGCGCGGCAAAGACAAGTTGTTGGAGCCAATCGACGGGCAGCTATTGCTGCACCGGTCGGCCAAAATACTGAGCAACAGTAATGCGCAAATAATACATGTGATCCTGCCGCCCGACCATCAACCACGGCTGGATGCGATTGCAGGCTTAACCGTGCAAACGGTCGAATCGCCATGCTGGCAGGAGGGTATGGCGGCGTCAATCAGGGCCGGAATGCGCGCGATTTCCCGTAACTGTAACGCAGTTATTATCGCGTTGGCTGATATGCCTGACGTCTCGTCCGATCATATCAATCGGTTGATTTCCGCATTTAACCCCGTTGAAAAACACGAAATCTGCCGCGCGGTGGCCGAGAACGGGGTCAGAGGCCATCCGGTTTTGCTAGGGCGGCGGTTCTTTCCGCAACTTGCGGCGTTAACGGGCGACCGAGGTGCCAAAAGCATTTTAGCCGCCGCGCCGGATTACATAATTGATGTGCAAACCACGGGTCAGGCTGCGCTTATCGACCTTGATACCCCCGAAGACTGGGCTGCGTGGCGTCAGCCCAAATAGGCGAAGCCAAGCAGCACCAAGCCCAGTACAACCCGATAAATAACATAGGGCGTAAAGCTGACCGAATTTAGCAATCGCATCATCAGTGATAATGCCACCATCGCCGCAAAGAACGACATTAGGGCGGCAATACCTGCCTCCGATGCCAGTTGCCAATCGCCAGCGATCACCACATCGCGCCCCAGCAATACTCCTGAAGCCATAATGGTCGGAATCGACATCAACATCGCCAGTTTGGCCCCGTCTTTGCGCGAAAATCCAAGAATACGTGCCGCCGTGATCGTAGCACCTGACCGCGAGGTTCCGGGAATTAATGCCAAAACCTGCCAAAACCCCATGACAATGGCGTCGCGCAGGGTCCAGTCGGTATCGGTTCGGGTTTCGCCACCCTTGCGGTCGGCAATATAAAGAACAATGCCAAAGCCCAGCATTGTCCAACCGATGACTTTGATATTACGCAGTGCCTCAATGTTTCCGAACAGTTTTAGCGCCAGCCCAGCCACGACGACAGGGATGGTTGCGACCACAAGAAGCAGGAACAATTTAGCGGCGTCAGACTTAAATCTTCCGCATAGAACATGGGCAAGGCCAAGTATAAGTTTGGCGACGTCCCGCCAAAAATACAACATCACCGCCGCCAGTGTGCCAACATGTACCGCAACGTCTAGAATTGGCCCCTGATCCTCAACACCCATCAATTTGGGCAACAGAATCAGATGCCCAGATGACGAAACCGGCAGGAATTCGGTGATTCCCTGAATCATTGCTAAAAGGAACAGGTGAAGAAAGCTCATAAAAATCCGGTATTATGCAAAGTATGGCTCATATACTGACCTAATTATTGAGAAATTTCGGTAAAACCAATCCAGCGCATCAAAAAACTTGTAATTAGGTCATCAATGCTGTCTTTAAGTCAAGCGCACCCCGCGCTAAACACGTTGTTCAGATACTAACACTAGGATGCTCTTATGGCCAGACAACCCATGTTGAAATTTGTAGACGTCGCGCGCGACATGCCAGAAAAACGCGATGCGGCTGATCGGGCTAAGGATTATCATGAGATATATGCCGAATTTGCTGCCGCAAAAGCCGCTGAGCAATCCAGTCGGTGCAGCCAATGCGGCGTGCCGTATTGCCAAAACCATTGCCCACTGCACAATAACATTCCCGACTGGCTAAGCCTGACCGCAACGGGCCGTTTGCAAGAAGCATATGAGGTCAGTCAGGCCACCAACACTTTCCCTGAGATTTGTGGCCGAATTTGCCCGCAAGACCGTCTGTGCGAGGGCAATTGTGTGATTGAACAATCGGGCCACGGTACTGTTACCATCGGCGCGGTTGAAAAATATCTGACCGATCTAGCATGGGAAAATGGCTGGGTGAAACCCATCGCTCCAACTGTTGATCGGGCCGAAACCATTGGCATAATTGGCGCTGGCCCTGGTGGGTTGGCGGCAGCTGACGTGCTGCGTCGCCAAGGATTTGGTGTAACAGTATATGATCGCAATGATCGCGCTGGCGGGTTGATGACCTATGGCATCCCAAGTTTTAAGCTTGAAAAAGACGTGGTGATGCGCCGGATCAAGCAGCTAACCGACGCGGGTGTAGAAATTGTGACCAACTGCAATGTTGGCACTGACATTAGCTTTACGGCGCTGCGTGAAAAGCACAATGCGGTGCTGATTGCGACCGGCGTATACAAATCGCGCGATCTGGCTGGGCCGGGCGCTGGGCTTAAGGGCATCGTTAAGGCGCTCGATTATTTGACCACTTCAAATCATCTGAATTTTGGTGATAATGTGGACGCAACAGAATTTGATGCCAAGGACAAAAAAGTCGTGGTCATTGGTGGCGGCGATACCGCGATGGATTGCGTGCGCACCGCCATTCGCCAAGGCGCGACCTCCGTGAAATGCCTGTATCGGCGCGACCGTGAAAATATGCCGGGCAGCCAGCGCGAAACCCAAAATGCCGAAGAAGAAGGTGTCGAATTCGTTTGGCTGACTGCGCCCAAAGGTTTTGTTGGCGATGATGTTGTAACAGGTGTGCGGGCCGCAAAAATGCGTCTTGGCCCGCCGGATGCTACTGGTCGTCGTGCCCCCGAAGAGATTGCGGGCGCCGATTACACCGAAGAGGCCGATCTGGTCATCAAAGCCCTTGGTTTTGAGCCCGAAGACCTGCCGGAAATGTTTAGCGAACCCGATTTGGCCGTGACCCGCTGGGGCACTGTCAAAGCTAATTTCACCACGTTTGAAACGTCGCTTCCAGACGTTTATGCAGTGGGTGACATCGTGCGCGGCGCGTCTTTGGTAGTCTGGGCCATTTCAGATGGTCGCGGCGCGGCAGAAAAAATCATCGCAGATTTGAACAGCAAATCCGCAATTGCGGCGGAATAATCATGGATCATTCCGGAAAATGCATGTGCGGTGCCGTCAGTTTTCAGGTCAAAGACCTGAACCTTGAGTTTGGCACCTGCCACTGCAAAATGTGCCAACGCTGGGCTGGCTCAGCCCTGTTGGGCCTGACGATCCCTGATGAAAGCATCACGTTTCAGGGCTTGGACAATGTCAAAACATTTCAGTCATCTGACTGGGCCGAGCGGGCTTGGTGCGACAAATGTGGGTCAGGCCTTTGGTATCGTGCAAAATCTGAGAGCATCTATCATATGCCGATTGGCTTGCTTGATGACACCTCGGGCTTGAAAATGACCCGTGAAATATTCGTCGATAAAATGGCCCAAGTGGTCGATTTTAGCGGCACCCGACAAACCATGACCGGCGCCGAAGTGTTCGCCCTTTACGCCCCGAGTGAGGAATAAAACATGACAAAATATGACCAAAGCTGGGTAGACAGCCAAAATGAACTGCGCAACCGGATGGAAGAAACCGGCATGTATCGCGCCACCGATGAACATTCTGCCTGTGGCGTTGGCTTGGTGGTTGCGATTGACGGAAAACCGCGTCGACAAGTTGTTGAAAACGGCATTTCTGCGCTGCAAGCCATCTGGCATCGCGGCGCGGTTGATGCTGACGGAAAAACCGGCGACGGCGCGGGCATTTTGCTGCAAATCCCTGTCGCATTTTTTCAGGAACAGGTTGAACGGACCGGCCATACGCATAAAGACGAACTGCTTGCGGTTGGTATGATTTTTCTGCCACGTACCGATTTTGGCGCGCAAGAAGCTTGCCGAACTATCGTTGAAACCGAAGTTTTACGCATGGGCTATTACATCTATGGCTGGCGGCATGTGCCGGTGGATGTGTCGTGTCTTGGCGAAAAAGCCAACGCCACACGGCCTGAGGTCGAACAAATTCTGATCTCCAATTCCAAAGGCGTCGACGAGGAAACGTTTGAGCGCGAGCTGTATGTTATCCGGCGTCGGATCGAAAAAGCGGCGGCCTCAATCAACGAGTTTTACATTTGTTCAATGTCGTGCCGATCAGTGATTTATAAAGGTATGATGCTGGCCGAACAGGTGGCGGTGTTTTACCCCGACCTGATGGACGAACGTTTTGTATCCGCTTATGCGATCTATCATCAACGGTATTCGACCAACACTTTCCCGCAGTGGTGGTTGGCGCAACCGTTCCGTATGTTGGCGCATAATGGCGAAATTAACACCCTAAAGGGCAACATCAACTGGATGAAAAGCCATGAAATCCGTATGGCGTCAGCGTCATTCGGGGACACAGCTGAAGACATCAAACCGGTTGTGGCAGCGGGGTCGTCTGACTCAGCAGCGCTCGATTCGGTGTTTGAATTGATGGTGCGGGCCGGGCGTTCTGCGCCAATGGTGAAAACCATGCTGGTGCCGGAAAGCTGGTCAAACATGGCCACCGCAATTCCAAAATCGTGGCAAGATATGTACGCCTATTGCAACGCCGTGATGGAGCCATGGGACGGCCCCGCCGCGTTGGCAATGACCGACGGGCAATGGGTTTGTGCAGGGCTAGATCGCAACGGATTGCGCCCCATGCGCTATGTTGTCACCACCGATGGTCTGGTGATCGCGGGTTCTGAGGCCGGCATGGTCGTGGTCAAAGAAGCGGATATTCTTGAAAAAGGCGCGCTTGGGCCGGGTCAGATGCTGGCGATTGATACCGCTGAAGGTAAGCTTTGGCACGATGCGGAGCTAAAAGACATGTTGGCCGCTAGCCGTCCGTTCGGCGAATGGGCCAGTAAAATCCTCAACTTGGAAAAAATCGTTGGTAACGTTGCTGATAAGGTAGAATTCAGCGGCGAAGAACTGCGCAAACGCCAAATCGCTGCGGGCTACACGTTGGAGGAGTTGGAAAACATCCTGCATCCAATGGCCGAAGATGGCAAAGAATCGCTGGCCTCAATGGGCGACGACACCCCCAGCGCGGTGCTGTCCGAAAAATACCGGCCGCTCAGCCATTTCTTTCGGCAAAACTTTAGTCAGGTAACCAACCCACCGATTGACTCGCTTCGCGAATTCCGCGTGATGAGCTTAAAAACACGGTTCGGTAATCTGAAAAACGTGTTGGATCAATCCAGCGCGCAAACCGAAACCGTACTGCTGGAAAGCCCGTTTGTGTCAAACGCGCTGTTTGCGGAAATGATCAAATATTTTGGCGACACCGCGGTTGAAATCAACTGTACGTTCCCCAAAAATGACGACGCAAGCGCGTTACAAGACAACCTGACCCGCGTCCGTTTGGAGGCCGAGGAGGCCGTGCGCGCTGGCGCGACTCATCTGGTTCTGACAGATGAACATCAGGACGAGGCCAACGTGCCGATGCCGATGATCTTGGCAACCTCAGCCGTGCATAGCTGGCTGACCGAAAAGGGCCTCCGGACCTTTACCTCGATCAACGTGCGTTCAGCTGAATGTATTGACCCGCAATATTTTGCGGTGCTGATTGGTGGTGGTGCGACCACAGTAAACGCCTATCTGGCCGAAGATTCACTGGCCGACCGCGTGGCGCGTGGCCTGCTCGAAACTACCCACGCCGTGGCGGTCGAACGTTATCGCGAGGCCATTAACCAAGGCTTGCTGAAAGTGATGTCCAAAATGGGCATCTCGGTGATTTCCAGCTATCGTGGCGGTCTGAACTTTGAAGCTGTGGGCTTGTCCCGCGCAATGGTTTCAGAATATTTCCCCGGCATGATCAGCCGTATTTCGGGTATCGGCGTGGCCGGTATTCAACAGAAAATATCCGAGGTTCACGCCAAGGGCTGGCTGTCTGGCCAAGATGTGCTGCCAATC
>JAESRG010000026.1 GCA_016764785.1 Paracoccaceae bacterium | reverse complement strand
AAACCGGTCATGCGCCAGATCGACGAGCGCATCGGCATAGACCGGGTCACACACATCACCAACCATGGTGACGTTTGGCATATCAATCAAAGCGCCCAGCGCGTTCAGCGGCCCGGCGTCCAGATCACCCAGCACCAGATTAGCGCCCTCAGCAGCAAAGGCCTCGGCCAGCCCCGTGCCAAACCCACCAGCCGCGCCGGTGATCAGCACGGTTTTGCCTTTGAAACGCATCACAGGTTTCCGAACAGGTGAATGGCGTTTTGTGCGCTCATGCCGCCATCAATCGGCAGGATTGCCCCGCTGATATAGCTGCCACCACGCCCGCACAGAAACAATGTTGCTGCGGCGATGTCATCAGCGCAGCCAATCCGTCCAAGCGGTACATTTTTGCTTACCTTTGCGGCTCCCTCCTCAGAACCGGTGGCAAAAGCGGTCATTTTTGACGGAAATGGCCCCGGCGCAAAAGCGTTCACGGTGATCCGTCGCGCCGCCAATTCATCGGCCAGTATTTTGGTCAGATGATGCACCGCAGCTTTTGAGGCCGCGTAAGAATACGCCCCTTCGGCCACCGGCACCGTGCCCATAACCGAGCCAATATTAACCACCCGCGCGGGGTCTGCATCACTGGCCGAGGCGTCTAGCAAAGGCAACAATTCGCGGGTTAGCGTGAACAAGCCAGCCACATTGATATTCATCACTTTTTGCCACGCATCAAACGGAAAATCCGCCATCGGCGCGCCCCATGATACGCCAGCATTATTGAACAAAACATCCAACTTATCAGTGCGCGATTTCACCGCGTCCACCAGCGCCGTAATCGCGTCTTGAGAGCCAACATCGCCAGAAAATCCTTCGGCGGACCCTGTCGCGCCCAACGCATTCAGCTCAGCAGCTACGGCTTCGCAACGATCGCCTTTGCGGCTGACAATCATCACATGCGCACCAGCCTGAACCAGCGCCGTCGCAATCATCCGCCCGATGCCACTGCTACCACCAGTTACCAGCGCGGTCTTGCCGCTTACGCCAAACAAATTTTCCAAATACGCCACGTCGTTTCTCCTGATCCATGAAAACGCACAATTTTGCCGCAATTTGGGGTTAAGTTAAACATGTATTTGTAACTATTCTCAAACGCGTTGCGTGAGGAACCAAGGCTTAACCAAATGGAATTGATGATCGCATTAATTGCTGGTGCCGCAGGCGGAAGCATGGTTTGCGGAATTTCGGCACGGATTTCAATCAGCGCATGGATCAGTCTGCTTGGCGGAATGGTCGGGGGTGGTGTGCTGTATGCTTGCATAGCATTTATTTTCATGCCGGGCGGCGCAAAAATGGCGGCTACCGCTGACTTGATGTCATTTGTCGTATTGATGCTTGTCGGTGTTGCCGGCGGCGCGCTGGCACTTACCCCTCTGGTTTTGTTCAAATTGCGAAAGCGTTAGGTATTTAATCCATCATTAAACCTTGCATAGAATCGCCATATCCTCTTAAACTTACGGGCACTTTTAGCGGGGTATTTTGATGTTTCGTTCACTATTAGTCAGCCTGAGTTTGATTTTGACACCGGTTCAAATGGCCCAGGCCAAGGATCTAGCGCTGATTATCGGTATTGATGACTATCTCGAACTCCCCAGCTTAAATAAGGCCATCGAAGATGCCACTGGTTATCGTGAGCTGTTCCAGACACAGGGTTATGAGGTCGAATTTCTTACCAATCCTGACAATGCGACGTTTCGATTGGAACTCGCACGGTTTTATGACCGGATTGAGCCGGGCGATACGGTGGTGTTTATCTATTCTGGCCATGGGTGGAGCGACGGCGCCTTGAACTATCTGGTTCCCGCAGACACTCCAGATCAACCTAGCGCCACAATTGCCGCCGAACTGACTGTCCCATTGAAAAATGGTGTGAACGGTATTCTTGACCGGATTACTGCGCGTGGGGCAGGTTTGACGGTCGCAGTCATAGACGCTTGTCGTGACAATCCCTTCACGGGTGCAGAAACGCGCGCGCTTGGTTTGTTGGGAGGTTTGGCCCCGATTGAACCGCCAAGTGGTACTTTTATTGTGTATTCGGCGGCCTCGAACCAGACAGCCCTTGATCGTTTGGGTGAGGCCGACGATTTCCAATATTCTGTATTCACCCGGTTTTTCCTGCCGAACCTACGGGATATGGGCGATCTTCGCCGCGCTATTGTTGAAACCCGTACCCAGGTACGCACTGCCGCCAACATCATTGGGCACCGCCAACGGCCAGCCTATTATGATGAATTGACAGGTACATCCTGCCTGTTCGGGAATTGCGTCGCGCCCGTTCAAGCCGCAGCAATTTCCGAAAGCCAAGCTACCGCGATGTGGAGTCTGATTGGTGATACCACCGACCCAACCGTTCTAAGGTCATTCATCACACGATTTGAAACAACCGACCCTGATCTGACCCAGCTCGCGCTGCGTTCGCTTAGTACTTTGGATGTTGAGGTAGCAGCTGTTGTGCCCGACGTGGAACCAGAGATCCGCGCACAGGTTGCCGACGTTGTTCCCACAGAAGAGATGCAATCAGACGCGCAAGCCGACTTTGACGAAGCGCAACAACGTATTGCGAACTCAGACGGGGAATTTTTACGATTTGATGACCTCGAAAACCTGCAAGTTATTCCGCCAGAAATCCAAGAGCTGACCAAGTTACGTAGACTTGACCTAAGTAATACATCGGTGACAGACATTTCTCCGCTTGCCGGATTGAATAGCCTGACACATCTTGATCTAAGCAACGTCGCGCTAAGTGATATTCGTGCGCTCGCAAACTTGTTAGCCTTGGAAGAACTTGATCTTAGTAACACCTTGGTCAGCGATATAACGATGCTTTATCCGCTGGTTAATCTGTCTGAACCCGCCATGACGGATACCCCGGTTGAAACCTTAAGGGCGTCGGCACGGCTAAATCTTGATGTCGGTTATAATTTTCTGGATGGAAACGGAGTTGCTCAGGATTCTGAGCAGGCATTTTTGTTTTTCCAACAAGCATACGCCAAATATGATTGGAATGGCGAGGCAGCGGACATGCTTGGTTATATGTATGAAGAAGGTCAAGGCGTGGACGAGGATGACCAGCGGGCCATCGAATTTTTCAAAATCGGGATAGAACGCCGGAATGGCAACTCCGCATTTTATTTGGGGCTGATGTATGAGTGGGGGGAAGGGCTCGAAGAAAACAACGTCGAGGCTGCGCGACTGTATATTTTAAGTCTGTCCCTTGGGGATGAGGGCGTGATTTACAGGGCCGAAGATCGCGAAGATCGCTTCGCAACCGAAACAGCCCTAGCAATTCAATCGAGCCTCAAAGAGCTGGGGTATTACAGTGGGGCAATTGACGGCGACCTTGGTCCGCGAACGCGCGCAGCGATGCTAGCGCTTTGCGATTGTGAAGACTAAAGCCCGAGCACGTCCAGCATTGAATATTCACCCGGTTTTTTGTGATGCCCCCACAACGCTGCTTTGACAGCGCCGCGCGCGAACAACATCCGGTCGGTAGCAATATGTTTTAAGGTGATCCGTTCACCCAAACCGGCAAAAATGACCTCGTGTTCACCAACAATGTCGCCGCCCCGCAGGGCCGCAAAACCAATATTGCCACGTGTCCGTTCGCCGGTGATACCCTCACGGGCCGGATCGCGCAGGTCTTCCAACTGTGCGCCACGACCCTCAGCCGCCGCTTCGCCCAGCATTAATGCAGTGCCAGACGGCGCGTCAACTTTGTGGCGGTGGTGCATTTCGACAATTTCAATGTCAAAATCTGCGTCCAGTGCTTCGGCAACTTTGCGCGTCAGAACTGTTAGTAAATTAACGCCAAGACTAAAATTTCCGGCCCGAATAATCGGCGTATGACGTGCCGCCGCTGACAGTTTTTTCAGATCATCATCTGACAAGCCAGTTGTTCCGATCACATGCGCCGCGCGTGCCTGCGCGGTTAGTTCCGCGTGGATAATCGTGGCTTCGGGCGTGGTGAAATCCAGTACAGCATCACTGTTTGCGATGATCTCAAGCGGGTCATCAACCACCGGAACACCGTTGGCTTTACCACCCAGACATACCCCAAGATCGTGGCCAGCCCAGTCATGGCCGGGGCGCTCCGACACGCCGATCAATTCACAATGTTCGTTCTCGAGCACCGCTTGCACCAGCATACGGCCCATGCGCCCCGAAGCGCCCATCACTGAAATTCTGCTTGTGCCTGTCATGGTCATTTCCTTTGGTTGTCTCAGGTTTTAGCGGCCCCTCGGCTTGACTTCAACTGGCTCGCGGCACAATAGGGGCGACATGGCAAAGAATAGATTCGAAAATAGCCGCGGGTCAAGCCAGCGGCAATTGCGCGTGGGGGAACTTATCCGCCGCGCTCTTTCCGATGTTCTGATGCGTGGTGATATCCACGATGATGAACTGTCCCGTATTTCGATAACCGTTGGCGAGGTCCGCGTAACCCCTGATCTGCGTATCGCCACCGCGTTTGTACTGCCACTTGGCGGTCATAACGCCGACGAACTGGTGAAACTGCTGGCCAAAAACAAATACGAGATTCGCCGCGCAGTGACCGCGTTGATTAAGATGAAACACTCGCCCGATCTGCGGTTTTTACAAGATCGCAGCTATGACCAAATGGACGAAACCCGCCGTTTGCTGTCGCTTGAGGCTGTGCAACGTGATTTGCGCAAACCAGATGAAGACGACGCAGAGTAAATCTGTTATTCGGATGTTCGAGAGGAACAGCCGTTGATCGACCAAAACTCAGTGCTGCAAGTGCAATCTGCCGGTGACCTTCCGCTTCACTGCGTTGTTAATCTCAAGGCCGGTAGCACATTTCTGCGTAACTTGTTCCATGTTCTAGCGCATGGTGAGCTATACACCGATCCCAACATGATCCACGAATCCGAACACCAAGTTATGCAATCCCTTTCAATTGATGAACTTGCGCATGACATCAGTTTTTTTGTGATCCGCAACCCGATCGACCGATTTTTCTCACTGTATTTTGACAAGATTATCAGCGCGCCACCTCGTAATTTCCCTTGGGTAACAGCGCGGATGGCCAAAAACTGGACCTTTCATGCGGGGCCAAAACTGACAATTGAACAGCATCGTGAAAACTGTCTTTCGCTGATATCGTTTATTAAATTCCGGTTTAATATGCACCCCATGGATGCGGTAAACCCCCACTGGAAACCTCAGACGGAGGTTGTAAAACGGGCTATTAAATTTGGGTTAACGCCCCTGCTTCAGGAGAATCTATCGGCACAACTGATACAGATTTCAGGCGACCGCATTCCAGGTTTGGACGATGCAATCGCGTTGGTGGGCCATCGCAATAAATCAACGCGGACCGTTTTTGCCAAAGATATTCTGACGCCGCGCATCAGACGGTTGATTTCAGAACTTTACGAGGCGGATGTCGCGCTTTACAAGCTGCTGAAATCGGGCTGGACCGAAACCGGGCAACCGCCTGATCTGACTTTTTTGATGGAACAATAAATAATGGCAAGACGCAAAAAGGGCCGTGCGGTCAACGGTTGGCTGGTGATTGATAAACCTGCTGGCGTGACCTCTAATGCGGTGGTCAACAAAGCAAAATGGGCCTTTAAGGCGCAAAAAGCCGGTCATGCTGGCACATTGGACCCTGAGGCGACCGGCGTGCTGGCCATTGCTTTTGGCGAAGCCACCAAAACCGTGCCCTATATTACCGATGCGCTGAAAGCCTATCGGTTTACGATCAGGCTGGGCCAAGCCACCAATACTGACGATGCTGAGGGTGAGGTGATTTCATCTAGCGATCTGCGCCCCTCGGCTGATGAAATTCGCGCGGCGTAGGCGCCGTTTGTCGGCGACATTCAACAGGTTCCGCCGCAGTTTTCAGCAGTAAAAGTTGACGGCGAACGCGCCTATAAACGCGCCCGCAGCGGCGAGGAAATGGAGCTGAAATCGCGCGACCTGTTCGTGGAATCTCTGGAACTGGCTGAAATGCCAGATGCTGACCACGCGGTGCTGGAAATGATTTGTGGCAAGGGTGGCTATGTGCGGTCAATCGCGCGCGATCTTGGCAAAGCGCTGGGCTGTTATGCCCATGTCAAAACCCTGCGCCGTGTTTGGTCGGGCCCGTTTGAAGCGTCTGAAGGCATTAGTTTCGCAACCCTTGACGAAATGGCTGGTGATCTGGCGCTGGATGAATTTCTGCTGCCGTTGGAAATTGGTCTTACTGATTTGCCAGAGCTGCATTGCACACCTGAAGGCGCTGCCAAACTGCGCAACGGCAACCCCGGGATGGTAATGGCAAGCAATATTGAATATGGCGACGAATGCTGGGCCTCGCTTGACGGCGTGCCGGTGGCGATTGGCGTTTATAAGGCAGGCGAATTGCACCCGAGCCGGGTTTTTGTGCTGGGATAACGCTCCCGCCCGTTGGTTGGGCGTGGCCTCGCTCCGCTCGGCAGGGCTACGGTTTCATAAGGTTATTGATCTATCAGATACTTTGGTATAGCCCAGCGGGCTTGCCCTAGCCTGAGGAATATTGCCGTGAATACCAACATAAAAACCCTCGGGATTGATTTTGGCACGTCAAATTCTGCGGCGGGTTATGTGAAAGATGGCAAACCACATCTGATTGAGATGGAAACGGGGCAGAACACCCTGCCGACCTCGGTGTTTTTTGACTTTGACAGCCAAAGCACTTTTTTTGGAGAAAACGCCAATACCGCCCTGATTGAGGGTGAATATGGTCGGTTCATGCGGGCGCTAAAAAGCGTTCTTGGCACCAGTTTAATGCGCGAAAAACGGCGTCTCATGGGCGAACGGCTGGATTTCATCGACATCATTGCCAGATTTCTAAGCGAAATCAAACGGCGTGCCGAGATCGCCAGCGGACAAGAATTTCGCCACGCGTTGTCGGGCCGCCCGGTACATTTTCACAGCGAAGATGCCAAAAAGGACCAACAGGCGCTTATCGATCTGCGTGAATGTTATCTTCGGGCCGGGTTTGATGATGTAGACTTCATGTTTGAACCGGAAGCGGCGGCGCTGGCTAATCACAAGCATCTGTCGCAGGGTAAAATCGGCCTGATCATTGATATCGGCGGTGGTACGTCCGACTTTTCGGTGTTTAAAACTGGCGAGGCAGACAACATTTCGGTTATCGCCAGCCACGGCGTGCGGGTTGGCGGCACTGATTTTGACCGCAAAATTAGCATCGACCATGTCATGCCATTGCTTGGTAAAGGCAGTCAAATTCGCAAAGATTTTGGGACGGAGACCATCACCGCGCCGAACGGGATTTTTCACAGTCTGGCAACATGGGAAAAGATCCCGTTTCTGTACACCCCCGAAAGCCGACGCGATGCGGCCGAGCTAAAGAAATATGCTGTAGACGGTCATCTTCTGAACCGTTTGACCACCGCGCTGAATGACGAGTTGGGCCACGACATGGCCTTTGCGGTTGAACGTGGAAAAATTGATGCAAACCGTCAGGACAACGCAAAGGCTATCATTGATCTTAACGTGCTGGAACGCGGGCTATCTGCGGATCTGTCGCAACAGAACATGCAAAATTCGCTTGCTGATTTAACCGCCAAAATTGACATTTGCGCGCAAGAAACGTTGAAACTAGCTGGCCTGACAGCCAGCCAAATTGATAGTCTGGTGTTTGTTGGTGGCTCTAGCTTGATGGCCATTGTCGAAACAATGATGCTGGATCGTTTTCCGACCGCCACGCCACACCGAACATCCGCTTTTACGGCGGTTGTTGAAGGGTTGGCGCTGGCCGCGGATCAGGCCGACAAGCGCTTTACCAACGCCAGTGTTTCTGCCAACATCGTGAAATGATAACCAAAAAGTTCCAAAAAGGCGACGCGTATTCGGTCGCAAACTATTCGGATTGTGAGCAATACCGTTACGATCTAACCCGCGTCTGGGACGATACGGGCCGCAAAGTGCTGTTTTTGATGCTGAACCCGTCGACTGCAACCGAGGTCCAGAACGACCCCACCGTTGAACGCTGCGAACGCCGTGCGCGCACCTTAGGTTTTGGCGCCTTTCGGGTCTGCAATATTTTTGCGTTTCGCGCCACTGACCCAAAGGTCATGCGGGCTAAACCTGACCCGGTCGGCCCACAAAACGATGCCGCGATCAAGCAAGCAGTGGCTTGGGCTGACGAAGTTGTGGCTGCATGGGGCGCGAACGGCGAACACATGGCGCGCGGCGCAACTGTTGAAGCGTTGCTCCGCGCCAGCAATGCCAAACCTAAACATTTGGGCCTGACCAAAGCGGGCCACCCAAAGCATCCACTATATATCGCCTATGCGACGCAGCCACAGAATTGGTGGTAAATTTGAGCATGCCTGTCATTTTAACACGAACACCCAGCCATCAACCAAGGACAAAAACATGCCCATAGCAATTATTACTGGCGCTAGTCGTGGCATCGGCGCCGCCACCGCTGTTTTAGCCGCCGAGGCTGGTTTTGATATCTGCATCAACTATTTGTCCAACCATGATCGTGCCGCTGAGGTAGTCAAAGCCTGCCAATCCGAAGGTGTGCGCGCCATTTCTGTGGCGGGCGACGTCGCCGTTGAGTCAGATGTCGATACACTGTTCAAAACCTGTGACGCACAGCTTGGTCCGGTTTCATTTCTGGTGAATAACGCCGGAATTATTGCCCAAGCCGCACGGGTTGAAAACCTGCCTGCAACAGCGCTGCACCGCACGTTCGCGGTTAATTTCTTTGGCGCATTTTATTGTGCCCAACAGGCCATTAAACGCATGTCTACCGAACATGGCGGCAGTGGTGGCACGATTGTTAATGTTAGCTCGATTGCGGCCACCAACGGCAGCGCTGGCGAATATGTGCATTACGCGGCCTCAAAAGCAGCGCTTGACGGGTTCACAGTTGGGCTAGCGCGTGAAGTTGGCCGTGAGGGTATCCGCGTGAATTCGGTTCAGGCGGGCACTGCTGATACTGAGGTTCACACGCTGGGCGGCGGCAACCCTGATCGCCCTGCGATGGTGGCCCGTACATCCGCGCTTGGACGGGTTGCGCGGGCCGATGAAATCGCTCAGGCTATCCTTTGGTTGGGGTCGGAAAAATCCAGTTACGCAACTGGGGCAATCCTGCGCGTTGGTGGTGGGCTTTAGGGTGGGACGGCAAAGATGCTCAGGAATTCTTGGGACTGATCTTATTATTTTACCAATACCGTTTTGCAGCTGGATATATTTCCTTACCTAAACTCGAAAACTCTTCCAATTCATAGATAAACCGCCTATACGCGCGCTAGTCGTCCTTGGGGATTCCCTTTGACGACCCTTTTTGTTTTGACCTTGCTAGACGACATCTTGGCAATGGCCCGAATAGTCAGGTATTTTGACCCTTAAATAAAAGGATATACCGATGTCGATTACACCTGCTGTAAAAGCACAACTTATCAAAGATTTCGCAACCAAAGAGGGCGACACTGGTTCCCCCGATGTGCAGATTGCGATTCTTTCCAGCCGGATCAAAACTTTGACCGAGCATTTCAAGACCCACAAAAAGGATAACCATTCCCGTCGTGGTCTTTTGAAAATGGTGGCTCTGCGCCGCAAATTGCTGGACTATGTAAAATCAAAAGACGTAGCGCGTTATAAATCGCTGCTGGAACGTCTCGGCATCCGCCGCTAGAGAATTTGAAACGCGCCTTATGGGCGCGTTTTGCGTATTATGGTCTGTTTGCCCTCGACCCTCGGGCAGATAGATCAGACGAAACGGAGGGTTGCGCGGCGATGCCGCAATTTTGCGGGCCTGTCAGGGGATAGGACCCGTTTGAAAAGGAAAATCATGTTTAAAGAAGTAAAAAAATCAATCGAGTGGGGGCATGACACCTTAACGCTCGAAACCGGGAAAATTGCCCGTCAAGCAGACGCTGCTGTCATCGCCACATACGGCGAAACCAGTGTTTTGGCTGCGGTTGTCTTTGAAAAGAAACCGAAAGCCGGTTTTGATTTCTTCCCACTGACCGTTCATTACCAAGAAAAATATTACGCTGCGGGTAAAATCCCGGGTGGTTTCTTTAAGCGTGAAGCACGCCCAACTGAAAAAGAAACACTGACCAGCCGTCTGATCGATCGTCCGATCCGCCCGTTGTTCGTGCAAGGTTTCAAACATGAAACCCAAGTGATCTGTACTGTATTAAGCCACGATCTGGAAAACGACCCTGATGTTGTTGCCATGATCGCCGCATCGGCTGCGCTGACCTTGTCGGGCGCACCTTTCCGTGGCCCAATCGCCTGTGCGCGCGTTGGTTTCACCGACGGTTCGTACGTTTTGAACCCGTCAGTCGACGATATGCAGGACCTGCGCAACAACCCAGAACAACGCCTTGATCTAATCGTTGCCGGTACTAAAGACGCCGTAATGATGGTTGAATCTGAAGCGTATGAGCTTTCTGAGGCTGAAATGCTGGGCGCTGTTGAATTTGGCCACGCACAAATGCAGCCTGTCATCGACATGATCGTTGATCTGGCCGAAGCCGCGGCAAAAACACCGTTTGATTTTAAGGCTCCGGATTACTCTGAGCTGTACGCCAAAGTTGAAAAAGCTGGCGAAGCCGCGATGCGCGCTGCATTTGGCAACACCGACAAGCAAGACCGCACCAAAGCCATCAAGGCCGCGCGTGAGGAAATCAAGGCCAGCCTGTCCGAGGAAGATCAAGACGATAGCAACCTCGATAGCTGCTTCAAAAAGCTTGAATCAACTGTTGTACGTGGCGATATCATCAAAACCGGCAAACGCATTGATGGCCGCGACTTGACCACTGTGCGTCAAATCGTTTCCGAAGTTGGCTTGCTGCCACGGACCCACGGTTCTGCCCTGTTTACACGCGGCGAAACCCAAGGTTTGGTTGTGACCACGCTGGGTACCGGCGATGACGAACAGATCATCGACGCATTGCACGGCGAAAGCCGCTCAAACTTTTACCTACACTATAACTTCCCTCCATACTCGGTTGGTGAAGCTGGTCGTATGTTTGGCCCAGGCCGTCGTGAAATCGGCCATGGTAAATTGGCTTGGCGCGCGCTTCAGGCTGTTTTGCCTGCTGCGACCGACTTTCCATATACCGTTCGTGTGGTTTCTGAAATCACCGAATCAAACGGCTCCAGCTCAATGGCTTCTGTTTGTGGCGGATCACTGTCGATGATGGACGCTGGCGTACCACTGAAAACTGCGGTTGCTGGTGTTGCTATGGGCCTGATCCTTCAGGACGACGGCAAGTTTGCGGTTCTGACTGACATCTTGGGTGACGAAGACCACCTTGGCGACATGGACTTTAAGGTTGCAGGCACCGAAAACGGTATCACAACCATGCAGATGGACATCAAAGTCGCTGGTATCACACCAGAGATTATGAAAGCCGCGCTGGCACAAGCCAAAGACGCGCGCTTGCACATCCTTGGTGAAATGGCCAATGCCCTGACCGGCGCTGGTGACTTCTCGGTTCACGCGCCACGCATTGAAACCATGCAGATCCCAGCGGATAAAATCCGCGAAGTGATCGGCTCAGGCGGTAAAGTCATCCGTGAAATCGTTGCTGAATCTGGTGCAAAAGTTGACATCAATGATGAAGGCATCATCAAGATTGCCTCGCCAAATGGCGAAAGCATCGAGAAAGCCATGGCCATGATCAACGAAATCGTTGCTGTGCCAGAAGCTGGTAAAATCTATACCGGTAAAGTTGTGAAATTGATGGACTTCGGTGCATTCGTGAACTTCTTTGGCAAACGCGACGGCCTTGTGCACGTTAGCCAGCTGGCAAATGAGCGCGTCAACCACCCCAAAGACGTTCTGACCGAAGGTCAGGAAGTTAAGGTAAAATTGATGGGCTTTGACGATCGCGGCAAAGTGCGCCTAAGCATGAAAGTGGTCAATCAGGAAACTGGCGAAGAGATCAAATCTGAAGAGTAAGCTCTGACGGATATGAATTTAGAAAGCCCCTGTGGAAACGCAGGGGCTTTTTCATAAGCCGTTCTTTACATCCGGTTTATTTTGCATTTGATATGAACGCGCCAAAATATTAGCTTATGCGCATTGCTATGGCCTAATAAGGATTGACCCAATGAAACTCGTTAACGCACTTCTCTGGCCCGGAACCAAGGTTTGTGAACGTCTTGGGGTTAAGCCAGAAGGGGATGGGGCATTGCTCCGCTGGATGATTAATACTTTCGTTTATCTTATTGTGGGTCTGGTTGTTCTCTGGATTATTGTTTCATAAAATGTGCAAAATCTTTGCACTTCATCGGCAAGATGGCCGTCTGGCATTGGTTGCCATTGGAATCTGCATGCAGACCGTTATTGACCCCCATGACTGATCCCGAAAATACGGGCCGTGTGGCCGATGCAACTGATCTTAATTGGGTTGACCGTTTTGCCCCTGTTTGGTCGCGGCCATACCTGCGGCTTTCCCGTGCGGATCGCCCTGCGGGAACGTGGCTTTTGCTGATTCCTTGTTGGTGGGGGCTGGCTTTGGCGGTGGCGGGTGACCCGACAGGTGCCACACTTCTTGACCTGTGGATCGCAATTGGCTGTGGCATCGGGGCCTTTTTGATGCGCGGCGCAGGGTGTACATGGAATGACATCTCGGATCGCAAAATCGATGCTCAAGTCGCGCGCACCAAATCGCGGCCTATTCCGTCTGGGCAGGTTACGGTTAAACAAGCGTTTATCTGGCTGGCGGTGCAACTTTTACTGGCTTTGATGATCTTGCTCAGTTTCAATTTCTTCACGATTTTGCTCGGATTCGCTGCGATGATTCCGGTGGTCATCTATCCATTTGCCAAACGCTTTACATGGTGGCCGCAGGTATTTTTGGGTATCGCGTTCAACTGGGGTGCGCTTTTAGGCTGGGCCGCACACACCGGCAGCCTGACCCTCGCGCCGGTCGTGCTGTATATTGCTGGCATCTCGTGGACGCTGTTCTATGACACTATTTATGCGCACCAAGACAAAGAAGACGACGCTCTGATCGGGGTGAAGTCAACGGCGCGGTTGTTTGGCAATGCCACGCGGAAATGGTTGTTTGGATTCGAAGTCTCAACGGTTCTGCTAATGGCTCTGGCAATTATTCTGGCGATAGATGACCCTGCTCCACTTCTTGTCGGCTTGCTTGCCGCATGGGGTTTTGGATTGCACTTGATGTGGCAGCTAAAACGGCTAGATATTGATGATCCTGACATCTGCATGCAACTTTTCCGAGAGAATCGGGATGCTGGTCTTGTCCCGGTTGTTTTATTGGCCATAGCCGCGTTAATCTGACCTGTACTAAGGGTTGCCGCGCCGCAAACTATGCCATATTTATCGTTCTGAAGTTAATAAACGCCCGAGGAAAAATGCGTCCGATAGCCATCATATTCGCGGTAATTTCCCTGATGCTCGGCACATTGATGGCGTGGGGCATCGCGGTGCGAACGATCAACTGGGTTGAGACAGCCCAAGCGGCTGAACTTGAGCAATCCATGTACGCGGCTGGTATTGACTGGCTGGTCTATGAACCCGACGGTTTTTTGATGACCATCAGCGGTGAAGCGCTAGATGCGCGGCAGCATGAACGCGCGCTCCAGATTGCCGGAATGATTGTTGACAACGGTTTGATTGATATCACCACTGTTGCTGAACCTGTTGTTATTGCGGCTGAACTTTCCAAACCAATGGTTGAGATTATGCGCAATGGCAACGAGATCGTACTGATCGGTCGGTTGCCACAGGGCGCTGGTCGTGCGGCCCTTGATCGAGGCCTTGCCGCGATGAGCAATACCCCGTCTGTGGTCGATATTACCGAAACACTGACCGGTGAATTGCCGGAGGGGTGGCATTCCGCACTCGGGTTTGCAGTGAAAATTCTCCCTCAAACCGAGCGGGCGATTATCACCGTCACCCCCGGTCAGGTGGTGGTTGATACCGTCGCGGGATCAGCCACATGGCAGGAAGGTTTGAACGAATTACTCGAGAATATGCGGCCAAGCGATGTTTCGCTGTTGATCAGCATCGCCGCCCCGCGACCGGTTATTTCACCGTATCGGTTTTCGCTGGATCCGAGTTCGCCTGATGCCGCAATTTGTTCTGCGCAAGATGAAGTTGAGGTCCGTCAAATAGCAAACCTTCTTCGGCAATTGAACCTGCCGGAAATAGACTGCGAAATCGGCATTGGCGCGCCCTCAACCGAGTGGGGACGGGTGGTGAAATCCAGCTTGGAAACCCTTGCGCAGATTGGCGGAAGTCTCGAAATTTCGGATTCTGACATCCGGTTTACAACACCGGTTGATGTCGACCCGGAGGAATTGGTGCTGGCAATTGAAACGCTGTCGGATAATTTGCCTGAAGTATTTTCACTCCATTCAGTTATTCCCGATGCCCCGCTGACTGAAGAGGAAATAGCCGCTATTGTTCCAGCCGAGTTCAACGCGGCCTTGTCAAACGATGGAATTGTCACCTTGAGTGGCGCGCTGAAAGATGCACTCACACGTGACGTTGTAGTGCGTTATGCCGAGGCAAAGTTCGGGTATAATCTGGTTGAAAGCGACTTTTCCGATCAAGCGGTGTTACCCGATGGATGGCAGACCAGAGTCTTCGCGTCGGTCGAAGCACTGTCGTTACTCGAATCAGGCCAATTAGCAATGACACCCGATACGTTCACACTAACTGGTGTTGCGAGCTTTGAAACGCCTGAAGATGAAATATCGAAACTGCTGAAAGCAGCGCTCGGGGGACAGGCGGTGTTTGAACTGGACCTGGCATATGAACCCCGTGACGAAGCTGCGAAAAACGCACTCGATCCACGTATTTGCGCGGCACGGGTGACAACAATTCTTGGCGATAACCAGATTTCTTTTGCGCCCTCTAGCGCCGTAATTGAGGAATCAAGTAAGCCTACCATTGAAGCAATTGCAGCCATTTTAACCAATTGTCGCAGTGCTGAATTCGAGATTGGTGGCCATACCGATAGTCAGGGACGCGAAGAAATGAACCGCTCACTGAGCCAGTCGCGGGCCGATGCTGTGCTGGATGCTATGCTAGCGCAAAACTTGTTGTTAGGCACGGTAACGGCTGTCGGGTATGGTGAATCCGAACCAATTGCCGATAACCAAACCGAAGAAGGCCGCGCAGAAAACCGTCGTATAGCGATTATACTGCTGCGCGGGGATGACGGTGAAGCTGAGGAAGAATCTACCGATGAATAGAACCGATTTGACACTGATTTTTGTAAGCACCGTTGTCGTGGCATTGGTGCTGGGCTGGTGCGCGCGCTGGATGTTTGACCGGTTGAACCATGAACCACATCCGCCAGAATTTGGAGATGATGAGGACCCGCTATTGTTGGCGCAGACCGCACAGGCCAAAGCAGAATCCGAGCTGTCGCGTATTCAAAGTGAATATGCCAGTGAATATAACCAGCTTAAGGCTGAGCTTGGGGCAACGATGGACGGGCTAGGCTTGGCGCGGCAAAAATCAGACGCCTTACAGGCCGAGATCAAGACTTTGAAACAGTCTAACTCTGCTGAAGACATTAACGACGACATGCCCGACGAAAAGTCTTGATCTAATCGTCGGACACTGTCCAGCGGGCAAGCGCTTCTTCGTCTGTGTCACGGGCGTCCACCCAATTTCCGCCATCGACCCCGGATTCTTTTTTCCAGAATGGCGCGCGGGATTTTAGAAAATCCATGATGAATTCAGCTGCTTCAAACGCGGCCTGACGGTGGGGTGACGCGGTCGCCACCAACACAATATTCGCCCCCGCATTCAGCGGCCCAACCCGATGAATGATCAGCGTGGCTTGCAAGGGCCAGCGCCCATTGGCGTCTGCTTCGATCTTTTCCAGCGCCTTTTCGGTCATACCGGGATAATGTTCTAGCTCCATTACCGCGACCGATTGGTCGCCCGTCATGTCGCGCACCAATCCGGAAAAGGTGACAATTGCCCCAATATCTTGGCGCCCTGCAGTCATCATTGAAATTTCAACACCGATGTCAAAATCGTCTGTTTGAACCCGAACAACCATATTATCCGCCTGTCATCGGTGGAAAAAATGCCACTTCCCGGGCATCACCAAGCGGCGCGTCAAGATCGACCAGCTCCTGATCAATTGCCACCCGCACCGATGCCATGTCGGAAAACGCCAGCGCATAGCGTTCTTCGCGCCCGCGCAGTTCGTCAACCAGATCGGCAACGGTGACGGCGCTGGTTTCAACCTGTTCTTTCGGGATGCCTATCCGCTCCCGTATCCATGCAAAATAAAGCACCTGCATCAATCTTCTTTCAACATTGGCAATGATTTCCGAAAATAGTCAAAACCGGTGATAAGAGTCAGAATTGCAGCTATCCAAAGCAGCCATTTTCCGATCAACACCGACCAGTCAAACATCGGAATAATCCAACGCAGGCCAAAAATGTCTTCGATTTCGCCGTCCAAAATTCCCACGACAATGTCGTTGCTCATGCCTGACGACAGCGCCCAATAGTAATGCCCCAATAGGAACGATGCCAAAATAACCGTGATCGCAACCATCTGTGCTGTGGTTTTCCATTTTGCAAGATTAGTTACTTTTAGCCCGCCAGCGCGATCGCCAAGAAATTCGCGCAAACCGGAAACAAACACTTCGCGAAACACAATCGCGATGACAGGCAGCAGAATTGTCAGGTTTGAATATCCCGGTACATATTGAGAACGCACAACAATCACCAGCAGCGCAATCAGCACCATGGCTTTGTCAGCAATCGGGTCCAGCATACGGCCAAAATTCGTGATCTGTTTCCATTTCCGTGCCAGATACCCATCCAGATAATCTGTCAAAGCAGCGGTAATAAACAGCGTTAACGCAATCCAGTCGGCATAGGGGCTTGGCAATATGACATATACAAGCCCGACAGCGGGCGCGGCAATCAGCCGGAAAACTGTCAGGATGTTGGGTATGTTCATTGCTGAGGCCTCCTGTTTTTCAAGTTATGTCCCATTGTCATGGAAATAACCATAGATGGTTTCGGCCATTGCGTCAGAAATTCCGTCGACCTGTTTCAAATCGGTTAGCCCCGCACGCGATGCCGCCTTGGCAGAGCCAAAATGTTGCAACAGCGCGCGTTTTCGGCTGGCCCCAACGCCCGGAACCCCGTCAAGCGGGCTGGCGGTAAACGCCTTCGCACGTTTGGCGCGGTGGGTGCCGATGGCAAACCGGTGGGCCTCGTCGCGCAGGCGTTGCACAAAATACAGCACCGGGTCGCGGTGTGGCAATGAAAACGGGCGTTTTCCGGGACGGTGGAATTCTTCTTTGCCGGCGTCTCGATCAACGCCTTTGGCAACGCCAACAACCGCCAGATCAGTGATACCTTGGTCTTTCAGAACCGACATCACGGCTGAAAGCTGCCCAGCACCGCCGTCAATCAGCAGTAGATCAGGCCACGTGCCGTTGGTGCGGTCGGGGTCTTCTTTAACCAGCCGCGAAAACCGACGAGTCAGGACTTCGGTCATCATGCCAAAATCATCGCCCGGGCTGATGTCTTCACCCTTGATGTTGAACTTGCGATAGCTGGATTTCATCCACCCCTCAGGCCCCGAAACCACCATGCCGCCCACCGCGTTGGTGCCGCTGATATGCGAGTTATCGTATATTTCTATCCGTTGCGGTGGTGCTTTCAAATCAAACGCTTTTGCCAACCCTTCCAGCAGCTTTGACTGACTGGCGGTTTCGGCCATCTTGCGCGCCAAAGCTTCGCGCGCATTACGCAACGCATTATAAACCAGCTGTTTTTTCTCACCACGTTCGGGAATTAACAGCGATACTTTATTACCCCGTTGCGCGGTTAGGGCGTTTTCCAGCAGATCAGGATTTTCGACAGTTTCGGACATCAAAATCAGTTTGGGTGGCATTTTTGTGCTGTAAAACTGCACCATAAAGGCCTCAAGAATTTCAGCCGTATCAGCCGAGCCGCCGGTGCGCGGATAATAGGCACGATTGCCCCAGTTCTGATTTGATCGAATGAAAAACACCTGCACACAGGCCTGCCCGCCGTCTTGGTGCAGGGCGACAATATCGGCCTCCTCAACCCCTTGCGGATTGACGCCCTGACTGGTCTGAACTTGCGCCATTGCGCTGATCCGGTCGCGCAGACTGGCGGCACGCTCAAATTCCAAGGCATGGCTTGCCTCGGTCATTTCTTCAACCAGTTTGGCCTGAATGCGGGTGGATTTCCCCGATAAAAAAGCAGTCGCATCGGTCACCAGTGCTGCGTAATCAGTTTTGTTGATATGCCCCACGCACGGCCCGCAACAGCGTTTGATCTGGTATTGCAAACAGGCGCGTGTGCGGCCTTCAAACATAGAATCTGAGCAATCCCGCAGCAGAAAAACTCGTTGTAACTGCGCCAACGTGCGGTTTACCGCTGTGCCAGATGCAAACGGCCCATAATATGTACCCTTGGTTCGCCGCGCGCCGCGATGCTTTTTGATCTGCGGGAAATCATGGTCGCTGGTAACCAGAATATTCGGGAAAGATTTATCGTCGCGCAGCAGCACATTGTATCGCGGCTTAAGCTGTTTGATCAGATTTTGTTCGAGCAACAGGGCCTCGGTCTCGGTTTCGGTGGTCAGAAACATCATGGAGGCCGTGGCCGCAATCATCCGGCCGATCCGCGCCGAATGGCCGGTCAAACGGGCGTAAGACGACACCCTGTTAACCAATTGGCGCGCCTTGCCGACATACAACACCTCACCGGTTTCGCTGAGCATCCGATAGACGCCGGGGCTGTTATCAAGGGTTTTCAGATAGCTTTTGATCACCAAATGACCCTTAATAGGGGCGGGGCCGTCAAAGGCGGTTCCCTCTTCATCAAACCCTGAATTTTTGGCTGTGTTCTCCATACGTACTAATATAGATGATTCTTACGCGTGCTGCATCCTCTGATCTCAAAATCAAGAAAAAAGGAGTCCACCGTTCCTGTGGATAAGTCTGTGGGTGAATGTACCTAAGAATTGGATTCCCCTTGAAAACATTGGGTTTTAGCGAATTGGGCAAAAATTAGGCAGTTTTTCAAACCATTGAAAACAAACAATAAAATAATGTATATCAGTTAATGCTATGTTTTTATTAAAGAAAGTTAACATTTCTGTGACGGCGAAATCAAAAGTGGACAAGTTACCGCACCAAGAAAAAATTCAACCGAATAGGTTAATCATATTTTTAGGCCCGAATTTATTCAACACCGCGAATATCGGGTGTTTGCCACGCCAAATGTTGGCCGCCGTCGAGACAAATCAACTGGCCAGTCATACCATTCGAATCCAGTATAAATTCCAAAGTTCGGCATATTTCATCAGGGTTTGATCCGCGTTGTAAAATCGTGGCGCTTCGTTGGCTGGCGAAGTGCGCCGCCGTTTGACGATGGCCAACCATCGTCGGGCCGGGGGCAATACCGTTAACTCTTATATGGGGCGCAAGGGCTTGGGCGGTTGTCTGGGTCAAGGCCCATAATCCGGCCTTGGCCAGCGAATAGGTCATGAATTCCGGCGTTAGTTTACGCACCCGCTGATCGACCATATTAATGATATTGCCCTGCGCCACGGGTTCACCGTTTTCGTCAATCTTGGCGGGGGGAACCTGCGCGGCAAAGGCTTGCGTCAGAAAAAATGGCGCACGAAGATTAGAGCCGATATGCCTGTCCCAGCTTGTGGCGGTGGCCGTGGTGATGTTGTCATACTCAAAGATTGAGGCGTTATTTATCAACACTGTCAGCGGCTTTTCCAGCCCGTCGCGGCTGCGACCTATCAGGGCTTCGGTTTCAGCGGCATTCAGTAAATCGGCTTGTAACGTGATGGCGTTAACACCAAATGCGCGACAGTCAGCGGCGGTTTGTTCGGCCGCATCGCGGCTGCTGGCGTAATGGATGACAACATCCAACCCGCGTTTTGCCAGCCGCAGCGCCATTGCCCGTCCCAGCCGGTTTGCGCTGCCCGTAATCAGTGCTGCACCTGTCATACCATCCCTTATCTATGCAAAAGCAAGACTATATAGACCACGTAAAGCCCCAGGAATGCAACTCCCCATATGCGTGTAATTGATAGGCGCGTGAACACAAACAGGCCGATCAATGCAGACGATGCGAGCATCACCCACAGATCAAAACTCAGAAATTCCGGGGCGATGGGCAACGGGCCAAAGAAACTGGTGATGCCCATAATCGCCAGCAGGTTAAACATGTTTGACCCAATGACATTGCCCAATGCGACATCTGCTTGCCGACGGATTGCGGCCATGACAGTGGTCGCAAGTTCGGGCAACGAGGTGCCAATAGCCACCAGCGTCAGGCCAATGATTTCCTGACTTAGCCCAAACCGCTCAGCGATGACGACGGCGCCGTCGATCATCAATTGCGCGCCAATGGGCAGCCCGATGATGCCAGCAATGATGAAAATCGCCATGCGCCCTGTGGGCATGCTCGGCTCAGCATCGTGGTTGTCTATTGGCGTTGCATGACAGGTCTTTTGGGCGCGTATTGCGGCGAAAAAATTGTCGGCTAACATCACAACAAGCAACGCCAACAGGACAAGCCCGTGCCAGATATATAGCGGGCCAAGAAAGGCCAACGCCACAAATATCACCGAAATACCCATCATCATCAGATAGATACGCCGCGTGTCTGTTTGTCCGGTATCCAGTGGATACAGCAATGCAGGCACGCCCAACACCAGCAATACATTCGCAGTATTTGACCCGACAACATTGCCCAAGGCAATGCCTGGCGCGCCCTCAAGCGCGGACTGGATGGCGATCAGCATTTCAGGTGCCGAGGTGCCAAAACCAACGATGGTAACGCTGACAATCAGGGCCGGAATGCCCAGTTTCAGGCTTAACGCAACTGCGCCTTTAACAAGGAAATCCCCTGACAGAACCAATAACACAAGGCCGGCGGCGACAAGCATGAACTCCATACGGGGCTATCGTTTGGTGCGACAAGAGCACGGAGCCTTGCCGATTAGAAATTTACCGCAGTTCTTGCATTTGTTCGATTTGACGAGGCCAGTTTTTGGTAACCTAAATTTACCCAGCATGCCCAGAACCATCATAAAAATGATGAAGATAATTGCAATTTTCGCCAGCATTTACAGACCAAACCGTGCCCAAAGGGCGCGGTCCTCAATTTGGTTCAGTACTGATCCGGTGATCCGGCTGAACATTGATTTCTTTTGGCCCAAATACCTGAACTTGACGTTGTCGCCAAAGATTTCTTTCATTTTTGGCACCAAATGCGCCACGCCATCGGTCAGCCCGTTATCAACCGATTTTTGGCCAACCCAGATCTCGCCGGTAAATAGATCATCGCCGCTTAACTTATCGCCGCGCCGTGATTTCACTTGCGCGATGAAATTATCATGGATCTGTTTTTGCAGGTCTTTCAGGCGCACAATATCGTCTTCTCGTTCGGGGCGAAACGGATCGAGCATTGATTTGTCGGTTCCTGCGGTATGCACCCGCCGTTCAACACCATGTTTTGCCAAAAATCCATGAAACCCAAACGAGGCTGAAATCACCCCGATTGACCCCATAATCGAATTATCATCAACGTATATTTCGTCAGCTGCGGTTGCCAACCAATAACCGCCCGAGGCCGCCACATCTTCGCAAAATGCATAAACCGGCAGTGATTTTTCATCAGCCAACCGTCGGATACGTGCGGCAATCAGCGCCGATTGTGTGGGTGATCCGCCGGGGCAATTGATCGCTAATACAATTGCTTTGGGTTTGCCTTTGACAAAAGCTTTTTCGATCAGGCTGGCCATGCTGGCATCGTTCATTGAATTTCGCCCTGTGCCGATGGCTCCGTTTAAACGGATAACCGATACAGTTGGGGCAGATTTGAGCATTTTAAGAGGGTTTTTCATCCCTTTGATGTAGGGGGATTGGGTTGGCAGAACAAGCCGCCTGTGCAAAATTTCAGGTTATCCGAAGATAAAATCGCTTTGTGACCAGTCAGAAATCAAAATCGGCTGCCCGTCGATGGAGCGTATCCACAACACCTCATCCCCGATAATGATTGCCGCACCATCCACCCGAACCCGGATATCAAGGTCAAGATAGCTATACAGACCATCATAATCGCTAAAATCTATCCGATCTATGCCTATCTCAAAATCGGTAATCTTGTCACGCTGCCCATCTTGGATGAATTCAAAGATGTCGGCGCCGCTGCCTCCGGTCAGAATATCTCGCCCCCGCCCGTCGATTAAAATGTCGTTGCCCGCGCCACCATTCAGAATATCGCTTTGCCCAAAACCATAGATGATGTCGTCACCGGATGAACCCATAATAACGTCTTTGACAGCCCCACCCAGAATTGTGTTTCCGGGTTCCAGATTCAGCAAAAACTGGGTGAATCCATGTTCGGTCGGCGAGCTGACAAAGACATATAACTGACCGCCGATTTCTGTGACCTCGATGTCTGAAATATTATTCAGCGTGGTGTCAAAGTCATCCGCGACCACCATTATAAATCTCAGATGGCCACGATAATCGATCTCGAACAGGGTAATTCCGTCATCCGACCCTGCTGCCAGCAGAAAGTGCCGCCCGTCTTTTTCGAAGGCCTCTAGCACGGATGCCCGGGCAAACCGCGTATCAGAGGTATCAATCATACTGTCGATCAGCTTTAGCTTACCGCCAACCGAGACCCGAAAAACCAATATGCTATCGGTTTCGGCAGACGCCATGATGACAAATGCCCGCGGACCAACCTGCATTGTCACCAAAGCGCTGGGCGCGTTAAAGCCAACCTCGCCCGGTTCCAGATAAAAGGTCTGGGTAAGGCTTCCCGACGCGCTTACCGTATAAACCGCCAATCCAGCATCCCATGCTGACGCCACAAAAAGAAAGGTTTTTCCTTGCAGAAATCCGGCGGCCAAAACCGTGACATCGCCCAGTGGCGCGGTTTCGGTATCGCTCATTACGTGTGGGAGCGTCAGATCACCAACCAGATTGAGCGTGTAATAATTTAGCCCCGCTGAAGTATTGGCGGAATAAAACATCGGCGTGCCATCAATATAGACAATTTCACCGGTGACCAGATTGGCGAAGTTCCCACCAGAATAGCTGGATTCGAGGGTGAAATCCCCGTTTTCGTCAACCGAATACACTGACAGATTATCGTCATAACGCCCCATTGGAACCACATAAGTGACCCCATCAACCACATAGCTGGTAATACCGCGCACGTTTTGGGTGCCCGACCCCGCGCTTAGCAACACGTCATCACTGGCAACCAACGTGCCGTTGGCTAGTATTTCATAGCTTGAAAGACCCCCGTCAGCCTCGCCCGCCGCAATTAGATATTGCCGCGTGCCGACGCTGATAATTTCCAGATCAGACAACCCCATTAGCTGCCGCGCAGCTGAATCCAGCTGCGTGGTCAGTAACGCAAACCCCACTTGCATTTACCCACTCCAATTTACCCAAGGGTCAATTTGAGGGGTAGGTCTTAACGGATTTGAAAGTTAACCAATGTGTGGACTAGGTATTAAACAGAAAATGCAACACATCTCCGTCCTGGACGATGTATGTCTTGCCCTCTGAGCGCATTTTGCCAGCTTCTTTTGCACCTTTTTCACCGTCAAATTCGATGAAATCATCGTAAGCGATGGTTTCGGAACGGATAAATCCGCGTTCAAAATCACCGTGAATAACGCCAGCGGCTTGTGGTGCGCCAGTGCCTTTATTGATGGTCCAGGCGCGGGCCTCTTTGGGGCCAACGGTGAAATAGGTTTCCAGTTCCAGCAGTTGATAACCGGCTTTGATCAGACGATCCAAACCCGCTTCGTGCAGGCCCATTTCTTCAAGAAACATTGCGGATTCATCATCGTCAAGCTGGCTAATTTCTTCCTCAATCGCGGCGGAAATCACCACGGCGGCTGCGCCTTGTTCCTTGGCCATTTTTTCAACGGCTTCAGAATGGGCGTTGCCCGATGCGGCGTTTTCTTCTTCGACATTGCACACAAACAGCACCGGTTTGGCGGTCAGCAATTGCAGCATTTCCCATGCTTTTTGCTCATCCTCGGTTACCTCAACGGTGCGGGCGGGTTTGTCGGCCTCAATCGCTGCTTTGGCGCGCTCCAAAAGGTCATGTTGTAGTAACGAATCTTTGTCTCCACCGCGAATCTTGCGCGAAAGGTTAGCGAGACGTTTATCAATACTTTCCAGATCGGCCAACATTAGCTCGGTTTCGATCACTTCGGCGTCGGCAACCGGGTCAACACGGCCGTCAACATGGGTAATATCGTCGTCTTCAAAGCAGCGCAGCACATGGATGATGGCATCACATTCCCGAATGGTGCCCAGAAACTGGTTGCCCAGCCCCTCGCCCTTAGACGCACCTTTTACAAGGCCGGCGATATCCACGAACGCCATGCGGGTCGGGATGATTTTAGCAGAACCGGCGATTGCCGCCAGTCTGTCCAGCCGTGCATCTGGCACCGACACATCGCCCACATTGGGTTCAATCGTGCAAAACGGAAAATTCGCGGCCTGTGCGGCAGCGGTTTTGGTCAGTGCGTTAAAAAGGGTTGATTTGCCCACATTGGGCATGCCCACGATACCGGTCTTGAAGCCCATGTTGGCCCCCTGTCAAAGAAAAGGTTTGCGGGGTGTCTAGAGCCGCAAGCCAAAAGGATCAAGACCATTGGCAATTCCGCATTGATTTTTCCGCGCTGTTCGCGCAAACCAAAGCCTAAACAAGGGACACTTATTATGACACGTATCACCACCAAATTTGCCGACCTGAAAGCCCAGAAGAAATCTGCGTTTGTTTCTTTCGTTATGGCTGGTGATCCGGATTATGATACCTGTCTTGAATTGATCTGCGGCATGCCCGCAGCGGGTGTTGATGTGATCGAGCTGGGCATGCCCTTTACCGACCCAATGGCTGATGGTCCGGCCATTCAGCTGGCTGGGCAACGGGCGCTAAAGGCTGGCATGACCCTGACCCGCACCCTGCAACTGGTCAGCGATTTTCGCCAAACTGACACCACAACGCCGATTGTGCTGATGGGCTATTATAACCCGATCCATTCAATGGGGGTTGCGGCCTTTCTGGCGGCCGCCAAGTCTGCGGGTGTTGACGGGCTGATCGTGGTTGATCTGCCGCCTGAAGAAGACGCAGAGCTGTGCATTCCAGCCCAAGCCGTGGGCATTGATTTTATTCGTCTGACCACCCCGACCACCAACGATAAACGTCTGCCAAAGGTGATGCAGAACACCTCGGGGTTCATATATTACGTCGCCATTAATGGCATTACCGGCACGGCTGAAGCCGAGGCCGACGTTGTTGCCCCCGCCGTTGCCCGCATCAAAGCCGCAAGCGATCTGCCGGTCTGTGTTGGTTTTGGCATCAAAACCCCAAAGACCGCGCAAGCCATTGCCGGTGTGTCTGACGGCGCCGTGGTCGGCTCAGCGATTGTTGAACGCATCGCAGCTGGCCAAACGCCTGCGCAGGTGCTTAGCTTTGTCGCTGAACTGGCCAGCGGTGCGCACAGCGCTTAGATCAGCGGAATTAGGGGCACGTTGCAGCCAGAAACGGTGGCGATGATCAACATTGCGACTAGGGCGCGGAATGTGGTTCTGGTGGGTGTAAATCTCATTTGATTTCCTTTCAGGTGGATGCGTTAGTGCGTAGTTCACGGTGGCATCTTTTGCGCCGTCGATCAATATTGAAATATACCTGCGCCAATCCATAATACTTGGAGACAATAACGTGACATCCCCTTTGAAAACCCATATATTGGGGGTAATAAACTGGGGAAATACCACATGTCTGACAATGAGCAGAAAAAAGAAGAATACGGCGCCGATTCTATCAAGGTTCTCAGGGGCTTGGAGGCGGTTCGTAAACGCCCCGGTATGTATATCGGCGATACCGATGATGGCTCTGGCCTGCATCATATGGTGTACGAGGTCGTGGACAACGGCATCGACGAAGCCTTGGCAGGGCATTGCGACACCGTAAGCGTGACGATCCACGCTGACAGCTCGGTTTCGGTCAGCGATAACGGGCGTGGTATTCCGGTGGATATCCACGCCGAAGAAGGCGTTTCTGCGGCCGAGGTCATCATGACCCAGCTGCACGCCGGTGGTAAATTCGACAGCAATTCCTATAAAATCTCGGGCGGGTTGCACGGGGTTGGCGTGTCGGTTGTGAATGCGCTGTCTGAGTGGCTTGAACTGCGCATCTGGCGCAACGGCAAGGAACATTTGGCACGGTTTGAACATGGGGATACAGTCAAGCATCTGGAAATTGTCGGCGACGCGAATGGTCGTAAAGGCACCGAAGTGAGGTTTATGGCCTCGCTTGATACTTTTTCCAACCTTGAATACAGCTTCAAAATTCTTGAACATCGGCTGCGGGAACTGGCGTTCCTGAACTCTGGTGTGAAAATCATGTTGCGCGATGAACGCCCTACTGAGCCGCTCGAAATCATCATGGAGTACGAGGGCGGTGTTAAAGAATTTGTTAAATATCTGGA
>JAESRG010000025.1 GCA_016764785.1 Paracoccaceae bacterium | reverse complement strand
GCCCATGCGCCGGGGAGTTCGGGTGGTAACCCTGCCGAGGGCGCAAATTGCAACGCTACAAACCCTCCGATTCCCCAGATGATTCCGGTTCGGGCGGTTACAGAATGGCCAAAGCGTTCGGCGATGCCAAACCCGGCCACCATCATTAAGGCAAACCCGACATAAATACCGGTGGTCCACAGAATGGTCTGGCTGTTGCGCGACCATGCCGAGGGCTCAGCATAAAGGCCTTCGGCCTCCGCCACGGGCTCAACGGTTTCTTCGGTCATAAAGGCCTCAAAATGCACCTTGTTGCCGTGCTCGTATTCTTCTGCCTCAAGCAGAATCGGGACAAGCAGCGTCAGTTGGAGAAAGGCGGCAATCAGCCCCGCTCCAAACCCAGCGAACAATGCGCTGGTCACAAGTTTTTTAAGCATTTAGTGGCAGGCAAAGCCGGTGATGTGACGCGTGTCATGCGCAGAATCGTGGATCGTGCCGGAATTGGCAAAGCCAGCCCCAAACAAGATCGCAAGGCCGACAAAAGCCACGAGTACGATGGACATAATGCCCGAATCGGCTTTGGCTGTGGTTTGTGTATTCGTCTTCATTATAGCTCTCCTATACTGTCTCACCCGACAGTTGTTGATATGGTGCTTGGCCGGTCTCCTGGCTCGTGGCGCATGCAGACATCGCCTTCCCGGTTTTACCCAGTGACATATGATGTCCGCTAACCACTTACAGTCGCGGGGGCGGCTGCGGCTTTGGGTCCTTATTTAGGTCATCCCGTACGCGCATTCCCGTTTCATCCCCGATCGCTTTGCGATCATATGGGGAACCATGCAGGTTTAGCTTTGATTGCTTGGCGCGTCTGTGTCAAGTTCGAAACCGACCAACCGGACAGTTCAGGAGACCAGTTTGCCGAAAATTCCCTATATTACCGCCGCTGATGTCGACCATCTGCTGGACTGGAACACATTGACCGACGTCTTGCTGCAAGGACACCGCGCGGCGAGGGCGCAAATATCTGACCAGTTTTTGACGCGCGGGGCGGATACGTTGCTGTCGCGGGCAGCTTGGGTCGATGGGATGGGCGTGGCGGTCAAATCGGTGACGGTAATGCCGGGAAATGCGGCGCGTGGATTGCCCAGTGTGCAGGGTGCGATGTTGCTGTTTGACGATCAAACCGGCGCGGTTGAGGCGGTGATCGACAGCGCCTTGGTAACCAAGTGGAAGACCGCGGGCGATAGTTTGCTCGGCGCAAAGCTTTTGGCGCGGCCAGATGCGGCGCGATTGCTGATCGTCGGGGCGGGGACTGTGGCAGGGACTTTGATTGAGGCCTATTCAGCCGGATTTCCGGGAATTGATATTGAGGTCTGGAATCGTAGTGCTGATAAGGCTGTGGCTTTGGCAGCGCAATATCAGGTGCGGGCGGTGACAGATTTGCCTGCTGCGGTTGGTAAAGCTGACATTATATCGTGCGCGACAATGGCCCGTAAACCTGTGGTGCTGGGCGATTGGCTGCAAGCGGGTCAGCATCTTGATTTGATTGGGGCGTTTAAAGCCGACATGCGCGAGACCGATGATACTGCGTTGCAACGCTCAAAGATATTTGTGGATAGTCGTGAAACTACACTCGACCATATCGGAGAGCTGAAAACCCCGTTAGCTGAGGGCATCATTCAGCGCAGCGATATTTTGGGTGATTTCTATGACCTTGCCGCAGGGCAGGCGGGACGAGAAGCCGATTTCGATATTACGCTATTTAAAAATGGCGGCGGCGCCCATCTTGACCTGATGACAGGGCAGATGATTCTAAAAGCGTGGCGAAAATCTGTGGCGTAATCCCCCCTCAGTCGAGGAGGGATTGAGGCATTATGCGGCGCTGAAAGTCAGGGCCAAACCGTTAATGCAATGCCGTTTGCCGGTTGGGTTGGGGCCATCGTTAAAGACATGGCCAAAATGCCCGCCACAACGGCGGCAATGCTCTTCGGTGCGACGGCTAAACAAGGTGTTGTCGGATTTAAAGCTTACATTGCCCTCAATCACATCCCAGAAGCTGGGCCAGCCGGTGCCACTTTCAAACTTGGTTGCCGACGAATACACGGGCAAATTGCAGCCTGCACAGTGGTATGTGCCGTCACGATGCTCGGCCAGCAGTGGGCTGCTGTCGCCTGCAAGGCTGTTTGAAAACGGACGTTCGGTGTCTTCATCACGTAGCACCGCGAACTGGCCGGGGGATAGAAGGTTGCGCCATTCGGCATCTGTACGGGAAATCTCAAACCCTTCGGATGCGTTGCTGGCGGTAAATCCGCCAACCGTGGCAGCCCCGAATATTGCGGCTGATCCTGCTAGAAATGTGCGACGGCTGTTCATGGTTAAATCCTTTGTCTGGTGTTTCGCTAACTAGTATATAGGGACTAATTATGTTTCATGGGGTCACATGTTCTCGACCTTGCGTGACAAAATCGCGATCTATGTTTCAGTACACAACGGAATAGTTACCCTGAAGACCGCTCCCGGGCTATTTGGCTCAACCACCAGATCACCTTTTAGATTGCGCATGATCTCGCGGCTGATCGACAAGCCAAGGCCTGCGCTGCCTGCGAGTGTGGCCGCAGACAAGCGGGCAAACTTTTCGAACACTTTTTCAAAGTCCTTGGGTGGAATACCGGGGCCGTTGTCGATCACACCGATGATCGCCATCTTACCCACTGCGCGCGCGGTGATGGTGATTTCGGGCTGGTCCGACAAGCCGTATTTCACGGCATTGGTGATCAGATTGATGAATACCTGACTAAGCCGGTCAAAGCTGGCCATCACACAAAGCGGGTCGTCGGGCAGGTTTAGGGTTACCTTTACCCCTGCTTCCTCAATCAACAGGCTGGTGCTGTTGAGCGATTTTTCAATGACATGCGCCAGCATCACTCGCTCAATTTGCAGGTTCCCGCGCCCGCTTTCCAAATGGCTGAGATCGAGGATCTCATCCAGAAGGCGCGTTAATCGCTGACTTTCTTCCTGAATGATCCCCAAAAATTGCTGGGCCTTTTCGCTCCCGACGTCCTCGGTCTCGCGCAGAATTTCCGAGAACGAGCGGATAGAGGTCATCGGGGTGCGCAGCTCATGGCTGACCTGACTGAGGAATGCATCTTTTTGCGCCCCAAGCTCGGTCAATTGGGTATTTGCCTGTCGTAACTGCTCGGCGGTATCTTCCAACCGGCGCGACTGGTTTTCGAGTTGTTGCGAATATTCCACGATCTGGGCGGTTTCATCCGCGATTTTCATCAGCTCGTCCACTGACACTGTGCCGCCGCCAGCAATCTGGCTGACCATGGCATGGGCAGAGGCCGCGCCGATTGACCCCGCTAGCTCGCGCTCCAGTTTTTGGATAAAATCGTCGGTGGGGTCGGGCAACCCGCTGGATTTACCCTGACTACTGGCCATATCGCTGAACAATCGATGGGCAGGTTCGGTGCCCAGAATCCGTTGCGCCAACGTATAAAGATCTTCAGATGTGGCCGAACGCGAAACCAAAAAGCTGCCTGTGTCCTGATTAAGCCGAAAAACATCAACAAATTGCGACGACTGGATACGTTCAAGTGGCCGCGGGGTCGATAGCAGCGAAACGCTGATAAACAAAAACACATTGATGGTCATGGCCCAGAACATCGAATGCACCAGCGGGTCATAATTGCTTAGGCCAAACAGCGCATAGGGGCGCAGGGCGGCAATGCCAAACGGGCCATTTTCAATGGCGGAACTTGATAGAATAAAGGCGCCCTCAAAACTGGGCAGCAACAACGTGTAAGCCCAAATTATAAACCCTGCGCCCAGCCCTGCAAGCGCGCCCGACCGGGTGGCCCCCCGCCAGAATAGCCCGCCCAGCAGGCAGGGCATCACCTGCGCCGTACCCGCAAACGCAATTAATCCGATGGAGGCCAGCGCCGCGGTGCCGCCTGTCAGGCGGAAATAGAAATACCCAAGCAGCAGAATCCCCGCGATTGACAAGCGCCGCGAGGTCAGCAACACATTGCGAATATCGCCGCTGGTCACCTTGCGCGACCGGTTAATCGACAGCCAAAGCGGTGTGATGATGTGGTTTGACACCATCGTTGACAGGGCAATAGCGGCGATAATCACCATAGATGTGGCCGACGAAAACCCGCCTAAAAAGGCAAATAGCGCCAAGGTATCTTTGCCTTCATGCAGCGGCACGGTCAGCACGTAAAGGTCAGGGTTTGACCCCTCAGGCAACAATGAATTACCGGCAATGGCAATGGGCAGCACAAACAGGCTCATCAACAGCAAATAGGCCGGAAAGGCCCAGCTGGCGGTGGCCAAGTGTTTTTCGTCAGCGTTTTCCACCACAGTTACCTGAAACATGCGCGGCAGGCTGATAATCGCAGCGGCAGACAAAAATGTCAGGGTGATCCAGCGCGAGGTGAAAATCTTTTCGGTGTGCAGCATAGTATCGCCGGCTTTGGCGAAAATCTCGGGGATACCGCCAGCAAAGCCCCAGACCACAAAAATGCCGACAGATAGAAGTGCAACCAGTTTGACAATGGCCTCAATCGCGATGGCGGTGACCACGCCGTGATGACGCTCATTCGCGTCAACATTGCGGGTGCCAAACAGAATCGTAAACACCGCCAGCCCTGCCGCAACCCAGAAAGCCGTCAGGTTGGCGTTTTCGGTGCCTTCGGTAAACACCGAAAAACTTAGCGTAATCGATTGTAATTGCAGCGCGATATAGGGCGTTGACCCGATCACCGCCAGCAATGTCACTAGTACCGCCAGCGCGTTGCTTTTACCATAACGCGACGAAATAAGGTCAGCGATCGAGGTGATCCGTTGCGCGCGACCGACCCGCAGCAATTTGCGCAGCAGCCACCACCAGCCGATGAAAACCAGCGTTGGTCCAAGGTAAATGGTGATAAATTCAAGGCCGTTGCGCGCGGCAGACCCGACCGCGCCGTAAAATGTCCAGGCCGTGCAATAGACCGAGATCGACAATGTATATACGAACGGAGATCGCAACCACCCAAGTTGCCCCGCATTGGCGCGACGTTCGGCCCAAAATGCGATGCCAAACAGCATGACCACATAACCAAGGCATACCGCCAGCAGGGCGTTAAAGGAAAACATGCCTAATCCTCGGTCAGCAGGCGCGCCATATACCGCGCCGCCAGAACCAAGCCCAGCCAGACACCAAAAATATAGACAAAAGGCAACGGCAGGCCAAAAATCTTGCCGTCATTGGCAAAGACCATGATGATCGGAGAGGCGAGCAAAAACGCCCCTAACAGGGGTAAAAGCAACGCTGCGTCTCTGATCTTTTTGCGGCGATAGGCGCGCCGCGCCAAGTCAGGGGTGCGCTCGCCCTCAGTCATTTTTCAAGCAATACGCGGATGTTGGCGACAATCTCGGCGTTTGAAAACGGTTTTGTCATGAACAGGTCAACCCCGATTTCCTCAGCCATTTGACGGTCACGATTTTGACCTTTGGCGGTTAGCATCAATACTTTTGGCATCGGTGAATCGGCGGCTTGAATGTCGCGCAGAATATCAAAACCGCTACGGTTGGGCAGCATTACATCAAGAATAACCAGTTCGGGCTGAATTTCGGCCAGTCGTGCCATTGCCTTGGCACCATCGGTTTCTGCATGCACCTCCAAGCCCTCGCGCCCCAATAGAAACGACAGGGATTCGATGATGTTTGGCTCATCTTCAACAATCAGAACACGTTTTGACACTTTACCATCCGTTTTTTCATAGCTTAGCCAGCTATTTACCCGCAGAGCAAGGAGTTTGTCGCCCTAGCGCGCACTCTCCAGCGCTAGAATCTGTGGTTCGGCGCGGGTTTGACAATCGGCGCGCGGGCAAATCCGGCATGTAGTGCCAATTTGTTGGGCAGAGCCAGTGGGGGGCAGCCACGACTCTATGATGCTATTGTGTTGCTGCGGGATAAGCAGCATCGAGGCCTGATATTCCAGAGATTCACCAAACCCGGCACTTCCCGTTGGATACGCGGTTGCAAGGCAAATAAACCGCTGCTGGTTCGGGAGCTCCAACAAAGCAGCGATGGGCCGTTCGGGGCGTGAAAACGCTTGAAATAGGGGCCAGCGCGCACAGGCATTGCCGTGCCGCGGCAGGGCAAAATCCGGCAACGGGCGACGCACAAGCGCATGACCTGCCGCATTTACAACGATCAACCCCATTGGTGGAGCTGGAGAGCCGGGCCTGTTCAGATGGGACAACCGCCGAAACACGGCGGGTAAATCCGTACTGAACAGGCGCGCCAAATTACTGGGGTCATAAGCGACCTCGGCGGCGGATTTTGCAAATTCCTTAAGGGGCATTTGCAGCGCATCCCGTTGATAGATCGCCAACGTTTCAGCAACCAGCACCCGTGCTTCCCGATTTTTCAGGTTGGGATCGTTGGCAATAATGTCTGCGAGAGTCACGGCACTTTCAGGATCGTCGATTTGCGGGAAGCAATAGTTGTTACGACTCAGAAAGCCGTCCAGCTCTTCCTCCGGGGTTGCTGTGCCCGAGTTTTGATCGGTTGCGTGGTCAAAATAATTGGTTAGCGCCTGCGCCGCGTCTGACAGCCGCCGACTTTCTTCGTGGATGATAGCGTGGAACCGCGATTGCTGGGCTGGGTCAATATCTTTGATGTTGGTCAAAATATTTGCTGTTGAGCGGATGGCGGTGATATTCGACAACATCCCGTGCAGACTTTCGGCCAGAAATGGATCATGGGTCAGTCGGTCAGACAAGGCAGCAATCGCGGCTTCCTGATCGCGGGTCTTGCGATAAAGCGTGGTCAACAAATGTGCCCACCCGGGGAAACGCCCGATCATTTCCTCAATGGCGCCGATTTCGGCCTGCCCCTCGGTGCCGTGCGCTGCTGCTTCGTGCAGATCACCCATCAACGCTGATTCGACACCGTCTGCGAGGCGCGCAGCGGGAATATCCAGCGCCCGCGCGATTCCAAGCAAGACCCGTCCCGCCACCGCCCGACGGTTGTGTTCGATCAGATTTAGGTAGCTCGCAGAGATGTCCGAGGCCTTTGCCAAGGCTTTTTGGGTCATGCCGACCTTACGTCGTTGTTCACGGATTCGCGTTCCGGCAAGTGATTTACGCATGTTTTCAACCTTTTGCTGCGTTGCAGTGTAAATAAATTTACAATAGCTTAACCTCAGTTAATAAACAATTTACAAAATAATCGCGCAAACACAATAAGTTATTGCAAAGTTAACAAATGCGGTCAGAATAAGGCTGGGCCATAAGGCCCGACCGGATTCCGGTCATGAACCGACACGAATGGGAGGTTATTCATGTCAAATTTTAAAGTGAACCGTCGTGGGTTGCTAAAGTCAGGTGCCGTTATTGGCGCTGGCGTGGCAATGCCGACGATTTTTACTGCCAGCTCGGCAGCGGCTTATACAAATGAGCCAACCGGGGGCACTGTTACCCTTGGTTTTAATGTTCCACAAACTGGCGCGTATGCCGACGAAGGCGCTGATGAGCTTCGTGCCTATCAGCTTGCTGTCCAACACCTGAATGGTGAAGGCGATGGCGGCATGATGAACACATTCTCGTCTTCAGAGCTTCAGGGCAATGGTATTCTGGGCAAGCAGGTTGTTTTTGTAACCGGCGACACACAGACCAAATCTGACGCGGCGCGTGCATCTGCACAATCCATGATTCAGAAAGACGGCGCAGTGATGATCACTGGTGGTTCGTCCTCTGGTGTTGCGATTGCTGTTCAGGGTCTTTGCCAAGAAGCTGGCGTGATCTTCATGGCTGGTCTGACGCACTCCAATGACACAACTGGTAAAGACAAGAAAGCCAACGGCTTCCGTCACTTCTTTAACGGTTACATGTCTGCGGCTGCTTTGGCGCCAGTTTTGGAAGCCCGTTACGGTTCCGATCGTAATGCGTATCACCTGACTGCTGACTATACATGGGGCTGGACACAGCAAGAATCGATTGCAGCTGCAACCGAAGCTGTTGGCTGGAATACCGTGGCCAACGTTCTGACACCACTGACTGCGACCGACTTTAGCTCGTATATCGCACCGGTTCTGAACTCGGGCGCCGATGTTCTGGTTCTGAATCACTACGGCGGAAATATGATCAACTCGCTGACTTCTGCTGTGCAGTTTGGTCTGCGCGACAAAATGGTTAACGGCAAGCAGTTCGAAATCGTTGTGCCTTTGTACTCGCGCCTGATGGCTCGTGGTGCTGGCGAAAACGTTAAGGGCATTCTTGGGTCAACCAACTGGCATTGGTCGCTGCAAGACGAAGGTTCGAAAGCATTCGTTCAGTCGTTTGGTCAAGCTTATGGCTTCCCGCCATCCCAGGCTGCGCACACTGTTTACTGTCAGACTCTGCTTTATGCAGACGCTTGTCAGCGTGCGGGCACATTCAACCCTTGTGGTATTGCCGAAGCGCTTGAAGGTTTTGATTTTGACGGTCTTGGCAATGGTCCTACACACTATCGTGGCTCGGATCACCAGTGCTTCAAAGACGTTCTGGTTGTGCAGGGTAAAGAAAACCCGACTTCCGAGTTCGACCTTCTTGAAGTTGTTGAAGTTACGCCGCGTGCGCAAGTTGAATACGCAGTTGATCACCCAATGTTTGCGGGTGGTGCGCTGGGTTCTTGTAACGACGGATCCTAAGTTTCCAACCGGAAATTTTGCCATTCGCACCCTTTGGGGTGCGGATGGTCATCTGCACTAAATAGCCCAATTTTCTCGTAAAAACCGGAGTCGCACGAAAATGGACGCCATCTTTCTGCAAATTTTGAACGGTTTGGACAAAGGGAGCGCCTATGCGCTGATCGCCCTTGGTCTAACCCTTATTTTCGGCACGCTCGGCGTGGTTAACTTTGCCCACGGGGCGTTATTTATGATCGGCGCCTTTGTGGCGGTGACCCTTTCCAAGGTGTTGGCGATCTCCAAGGTGGTGTTGGACCCGGAGCGGTTAGACTTTCTTGGCAATCCGGCCAAGATCAAAACCCCTTATGTAATTGAGTGGTTCGGCAGTTTTGGCGAGTGGATGATTGACTATACCATTCCGCTGTCGCTGCTGCTCACTATCCCGATCATGATTATTATCGGCGTGGTTATGGAGCGCGGCTTGATCCGGCACTTTTATAAACGCCCCCATGCGGACCAGATTCTGGTGACCTTTGGCTTGGCGATTGTGCTGCAAGAACTGATCAAAATCTTCTTTGGCTCTGAGGCCGTACCGATGCAGACCCCTGACACCTTCACGGGCGCGCTGGATATCGGTATCTGGTTCGGGTTTAACCCCGGTTCGGTGATCTATCCTTACTGGCGTCTGGTTTATTTCTTCTTTGCTGCGGTTGTTATTGGCGGCGTGTTCTCGTTTCTGCGCTTTACCACCTTCGGGATGGTTGTCCGGGCCGGTATGGCTGACCGTGAAACCGTTGGCCTGCTGGGCATTAACATCGACAAAAAATTCACCATTATGTTCGGGGTCGCGGCAGCGGTCGCGGGTACGGCGGGGGCCATGTATACGGGGGTGAACCAACCCGTGTTCCATATGGGTATGGACTTTCTGGTGCTTAGCTTTGTGGTGGTGGTCGTTGGCGGCATGGGCAGTTTGCCTGGTGCTGTTGCGGCTGGTTTCTTGCTGGGCGTTCTGGAAAGTTTTGCCTCGATGCCAGGAGTTAAAAACGCCTTTGAAGCCATTGGCTTGCCCAGCATCGACCAAATTATCATATATCTAGTGGCAGTAATTATCCTGCTGGTACGTCCGCGAGGCCTGATGGGCAAAGTCGGCGTGATGGAGGAATAAGCCATGAAAAAACGTATGAACGACAAGCTGCTAATCCTGATCTTTTCGGTGGTTATTCTGGCCTTTCCCCTGATCCTTGCGCCAACCGGCGCGGCCTATCCTGATTTGATGCAACGTTTTGCAATCTATGGGATTTTTGCCATCGGCTTTAACATCCTGTTTGGCCTGACCGGCTATCTGTCCTTTGGTCACGCTGCGTTTCTGGGGGTCGGGTCTTATGCCGCCATGTGGATGTTCAAACTGTTGACGATGAACATCTTTCCGGCGCTTATTCTGTCGGTGCTGATTGCCGGAATATTCTCGTTACTGATCGGGTTTATCTCGTTGCGCCGTTCGGGAATTTATTTCTCGATCCTGACACTGGCTTTTGCCCAGATGAGCTATAACCTCGCGTATTCGGTGTTGACCCCGCTGACCAACGGTGAAACCGGCTTGCAATTACGTCTTGATGATCCGCGGGTGCTGGATACGGTGGTGGACGCTGGGTCACTGCCCTCTACCAATCTTTTCGGGCTTGAGATGAAACATGTGTTCTGGAACCCGGAAATTCTTGGCTATAACCTTCAGTTCAACTATGGATTTTATGTCTGTGCGGCGCTGCTGATCCTGTCTTTTTACATCTCGGTGAAAATTTTTCGCTCGCCTTTTGGCATGATGCTACGGGCAGTAAAAACCAACCAGACCCGGTTGAATTACACTGGCATCAGCACCCGTCCCTATACGCTGGCAGCGTTTGTGATTTCCGGCATGTTTGCTGGCTTGGCTGGTGGCTTGCTGGCGACAATGGACCCGTTGGCCGGCGCAGATCGTATGCAATGGACTGCCAGTGGCGAGCTAGTTCTGATGGTGGTGTTGGGCGGCTCTGGCACCTTGATCGGGCCGGTTCTGGGGGCGATCTTTATCCGGTATTTCAACTCGGTGCTGTCACAGATCAACGAATTCACCCTGCACGCATGGTTTTCGTTCGGCCCGGAATGGATGACCAATCTCTTGGTTTCCATTGTTGACCCATTCGTCGGCGAGGGCTGGGAGCTAACGCTCGGTGCCCTGTTTATGCTGGTTGTTACATTCCTGCCCGGCGGGCTGGTTGACGGGGGGCAGCGTGTTGGACGCTGGATCACCGGTGCCAATCGCCGCGCAGCCAAAGCAAGGGAGGCCTGATCGATGGGTATTCTTGAAGTTCAAAACGTCAATAAACATTTCGGCGGCCTGCATGCGCTGAACAATGTGAACCTTAGCGTTGAGGAAGGCTCGATCCACGCGATCATTGGCCCCAATGGTGCGGGGAAATCAACTTTCCTCAATTGTCTGATTGGCAAGCTGAAGCCTGACACCGGCTCGGTGATGTTTCAGGGTAAAGCGGTGCTTGGGCGCAAACCGCATCAGATCAACCAGATGGGCATCTCCCGGGTGTTTCAAACCCCCGAGATTTTCGCTGAGCTGACGGTGATGGAAAACGTCATCATCCCCTGCCTTGCGCACCGCGATGGCGCGTTCCGGCTGAATCCGTTCAAAAATCTGGAAAAAGACCGGGATATCCATGAAAGGGCCGAAACTATCCTTGAAGACATGGGCATGAAAGACAAAATGGACATGCACTCGGGGTCGTTGTCGCGCGGCGATAAACGCCGGCTGGAAATGGCCATGTGTCTGGTACAGGAGCCCAAATTATTGCTGTTGGACGAACCCACCGCTGGCATGGCGCGTGCCGATACCAACAACACCATTGATCTGCTGAAACACATCAGTGAAACCCGTGGCATTACCATGGTAATCATTGAACACGACATGCACGTCGTGTTCAGTCTTAGCCACAAAATCAGCGTGCTGGCCCAAGGTGCAATCATTGCCGAAGACCTGCCCGACAAAATCAAAGGCCACCCAAAAGTGCGCGAAGCCTATCTCGGAGAGGCCGAAGTATGAACGACGAAACCCACAAACCCGCTTATCTGTCGGTGCATGACATTCATTCCTATTATGGCGAAAGCTATATTGTGCAAGGTGTCAGTTTTAACGTGCATGAAGGTGAGATTCTGGCGCTTTTAGGCCGTAACGGGGCGGGTAAAACCTCAACCCTGCGCAGCATTGCCCGGCTGGAATCACCCATGGTGACCCACGGGGAAATCTGGCTTGACCACCAGCCGTTGCATGAAATGAAAACCTATCAGGCGGCAATTGCCGGCGTGGGCCTGGTGCCCGAAGATCGCCGGATCATTCAGGGTCTGACGGTAGAGGAAAATCTGAAACTGGCGCAAATCGTCGAACCGCATGGCTGGTCGATTGAACGGATTTTTGAGCTGTTCCCCCGTTTAGGCGAGCGGCGCAAGCAAGAAGGCACAACGCTTTCTGGTGGCGAACAGCAAATGCTGGCCATTGGTCGTGCCTTGGCGCGTGACTTGAAATTGCTGTTGCTTGACGAACCTTATGAGGGCCTGGCGCCGGTGATCGTTCAAGAGATCGAAAAAATTCTGCTGGAAATCAAGGAACTCGGCATTACCACAATTATTGTGGAGCAAAACGCCGTTGCGGCGCTCAAGCTATCTGACCGGGCTGTCATTCTTGACACTGGTACTGTGGTGTTTGACGGCACGGCTGCCGAGGTGTTGGACAACGCCCAACTGCGCGAAGAATATCTGGCGATCTAACTGATAAAAGGCTCAAATCATGACTGATACCAAAACTTATCCACCGTCGGCTGAAACTGTTGCCCATGCGCATATTGATGCAGCCAAATACAAAGAAATGTATGCGGCATCATTGGCAAACCCTGATGCGTTTTGGGGCGCAGCAGCGCGCGAAACCCTTGACTGGATCACCCCGTTTACCGTGGTGAAAAACACCAGTTTTGCGCATCCTGATGTGTCGATCAAATGGTTCGAAGACGGCGAATTGAACGTCTGCGCCAATTGCGTTGACCGGCATCTGGCCACCCGCGCCGATCAAACCGCCATCATCTGGGAGGGCGACGAGCCAACCCAAGACAAACACATCACTTACCGCGAACTGCACGAACGGGTCAGCAAATTCGCCAATGTCCTTAAGGGCATGGGAGTTTCCAAGGGTGACCGCGTGGTGCTGTATTTGCCGATGATCCCTGAGGCCGCATATGCCATGCTGGCTTGCGCGCGTATTGGCGCAATTCACACCATTGTTTTGCTGGGTTTTCAGCTGATGCGCTGGCTAACCGGATCAATGATTCTGGCGCAAAAGTTGTGATCACCGCTGATCACGCCCCACGTGGCGGCCGTGCTACACCGTTGAAATCCAACACCGATGCGGCGCTGCTGCATTGTGACGATCACGTCAAAATGCTGGTTGTTCAACACACTGGCGCGCAAACAACTTGGAAACAGGACCGCGATTTTTATCTGCATGAGCTGGAAAAAGACGTCTCGGTTGATTGCCCAGTCGAGCCAATGAACGCCGAAGACCCGCTATTTATTCTGTATACTTCGGGCTCCACCGGTAAACCAAAAGGTGTGGTGCATACCACCGGCGGCTATCTGCTTTTTGCCGCCATGACCCACAAATACACCTTTGATTACCATGACGGAGACATCTTTTGGTGCACGGCAGACGTGGGCTGGGTCACTGGCCACAGCTATATCGTCTATGGCCCGCTTTGTAATGGTGCCACAACGTTGATGTTTGAAGGCGTGCCAACTTACCCAGATGCCAGCCGTTTCTGGCAGGTGGTCGACAAGCACAAGGTTAACCAATTTTACACCGCGCCAACCGCGATCCGCGCATTGATGGGGCAGGGCGACGAATGGGCGCTGAAATGTGACCTCTCAACCCTGCGTATTCTGGGCACCGTGGGCGAACCGATCAACCCCGAGGCTTGGAACTGGTATAACGACATCATCGGCAAAGGCCGCTGCCCAATCGTCGATACTTGGTGGCAGACCGAAACCGGTGGTCATATGTTGACGCCGCTGCCCGGTGCAACGGCAACCAAACCCGGCTCAGCGCAGCAACCGTTTTTCGGTGTGGCACCCGTGGTTTTGGACCCGCAATCAGGTGCTGAACTGACCGAGACCGCAGTTGAGGGCGTGCTATGCATCGCCGACAGTTGGCCCGGCCAGATGCGCACGATTTATGGCGACCACGAACGGTTTGTGGCGACATATTTCTCAGATTACAAAGGCTATTACTTTGCTGGTGACGGGTGTCGTCGTGACGCAGACGGTGACTATTGGATCACCGGCCGTGTTGACGATGTGATCAACGTGTCGGGCCACCGCATGGGCACTGCTGAGGTCGAAAGCGCCTTGGTCGCACATGTCAGCGTTGCCGAAGCTGCCGTGGTTGGATATCCGCACCCGATCAAGGGCCAAGGCATTTATGCCTATGTCACGTTGATGAACGGGGTTGAGCCAACCGACGATCTACGCAAGGAACTACAAAATTGGGTGCGCAAGGAAATTGGCCCGATTGCCAAGCCAGATCTGGTGCAATGGGCACCCGGCCTGCCAAAAACCCGTTCAGGCAAGATCATGCGTCGGATTTTACGCAAAATCGCTGAAGATGATTTTGGTGCGTTGGGCGATACATCAACCTTGGCGGATCCGTCAGTTGTGGAAGAATTGATCGCGAATCGGATGAATCGCTAACCATGGTGGGGCTGCCTGGGGCGGCCCCTTAAGCCTTTGTTACTTTTGAGTTAAATTCCTCGATAAGCCAGTAATCTTCGTGGCCAGCCGGTGTATTCCTTTCGCGAGCAAGTGCGAAATATAACTTCTTTTTAGCATCAACTTTCCCGGTTTTCCTGAAGTACTCGCCCTCACCAATTTTTTCTATCTTTTCCGGGGTTAGTGACATTGGGAAACTGCTGTCGGCATGGATAAGCCGTTCACATTTTATACCCGTAATTCCGCAGTAATAATTCATGAAACTCTGCTCGGGGGCACCGCCAAATAATGGCGCAAGCATTTCCCCGGGAGAGGCAAGCGCCTCAACCGTTTTCCGATCGAATATACCGGACTTACTTACGAGACAGCCCGCAGCGAAACCGCGGCGAATGTTCGGGTTAACAGCTTCCAGAACTTCAATAAGTGCGTCGTTATGGAAGTTTCGAAAGGGAAGTGATCTGGCGTGGAACAGTATATCATAGTCTGAATCTGCCAGAATCTCAAAAACCTTAGTAACATCACTTAATACTCGAATACTCACATCGACAAAAATAAACTCTTCCAGAGGGCCCATAAAGCCAGATAGTTTTCTAAAGTAGTTTTTCTTTTTTATGGTTGGCCTGTGGTTTCTGTCTCCATAAATTTTGGAACCAATACTGTCCCAGAATTCCACCTGCCCATCCCAAAAAACAACACCGTATTCATCACAGATTTCTTTTATTTTTTTGCACTCATCGTCGAACGGAATAACATAAACGGGTAGATTTGGATTTGATATCTGAATACTCCGCAACAGCCCCTCCAGGCTGCTCGCAAAATTGTCATTTGCACAGGTATAGATTCCTCGATTTGTATTTTCACTCATGACATCTCCAGAATTTTTCAATTTTTTACTATTTTCCCTAAGTGGCCAATGTTTTGTGGAAATGCATCGTGTCTACAAATTTTCATCAAGACTGCGCTTTTTCAAAAATACAGTCAAACTAAGTTTTCCTTAATGAATTTTTCAGCAAATCTATGAACATTCTTGTGGCCACTACTTTTAAGTAATTCAAGTAATTCAGTCTGTTCACCAATATCACGGCCACGTTTTTTTAATGATGCCCCAGATGCAACAACCCAAGATTTCATATCTTCTTTCACCGCAATTTGATATTTAACTGCATCCCAGTTTTTTGATAAATCAATGCCTGAATTTAAAAAAGCGGCAAAAAGACAATCTAGGTCAAAAGTTGCCATATTGCAGTGCATATGTGGAAGCTTATCTAGGCTACTCATAGCGAAGACGTTCGCCATAATATCAAAGTACTGCAATTCCTTGCAGCGCGGCCTTAAATTGTACTCTGCAACGAGTGTTCCCTTGCGACGATTCAAAATGGTTACCGCCCCTAAACCACGACCCAGAAGCTGCAAGCCGTGAATGGCCGAACCCTCAGCAAAAATAAGATTTTCTGCACCGGCATAAACCGCTAACTGCTCTGTCAGAGTATGCCTCTCAGGATAAAAAACAAAGGCTCCCAAAGATTTAAGTAGTTCGTCCAAATACACAGAGCCAGCGTAGCGATCCAAATGTGGCGCAAGTTTAGCGCGTGAAACAAACACTAGCTTATTCGGTACAGACAGCAAATTGTTCCGCAGCACATTTTGATCGAGTAAATCCAAATATTCACTAGAAAGAGTCAAATCATGTCTTTTCCTGCGCAGCGCTACCAACTGTTCGGCTTGTGAAGCTACCAGCAACGTAGATATTTTCATATTTTGAGTGCAAAAACGAATTTGTTCAGAATTCAACCCAAGCCATCTGACGGTTGGAAGAAAGTGAGCCGGGGCTTTATCGATTGTACCAGCACGCGCTAGTGGGCGATTACTGCACCCAAAAAGAAACGGAACGTCGCCATAGCATTTTTGGGATTGAAGAATTCTTGATGCATACTCAGCAATAAAATGGCCGAAATGAGGATGGATGCTCCCTCCCCAAATAAGTGGACCATCTACGTAAACGTCAATCTGGGCGGGATTATCTGGACGTTTATCGACAGGAGATCCACCGCGGCAAAATCTAGCACTCTGTTGCGAATCCCAGTCAGGCCAGATCGGACCGTTCTCTTGGCGCTCTCCAGTGGCTGGGTTTATCAAGGGCACTACCACCACATCTTTAAACTTACCTATCGGCGGTAATTTATCTTCTAAATTCATATCCCAAATTTCCAACTTTCGAGTGGATGGATTTGGTTTTCTGTATCAGGTAATAATCTATAAGTCACTCGCAATTTGTTGAAACGAATGTCGAAAAAACCTACATACACTATCAAAAAAAGTAACCACATCAAATGGATACCTTTGTGGCTACATCTGCAATAGCCCAAACCCAAAGTAATGATCTCATGGAAAAGTACTGGCGGCGCCTTAGGGCTATCCTGCGGAAATGGCCTTCGGAAATCTAAGGCTGGTCGATTCCTTCGGCCAGTCTTTCACGATCCAGAATGATCACCGCACCGTTTTGCACATCAATAATACCCATTTCGCGCAGTTTCCCCAACTCTTTGTTGATGGTTTGGCGAGAGCAATTGGTGATATTTGCCAGATTTTTCTGACTTTTGGTGATTGTCAGCGTCTTTCCCGACATGAAATGCAGGTACGAGCGCAATCGCAAATCAATTGGATCATGTTTGTCGATGGTCCGAAAGGAATTGTTGGATTCCATCCGTTCCAGAAAAATTGCCGCAAAATTTCGCACAAAAGTCAGATCACTGAGATAGTCCAGAAGAATTTTTGTCGGCAAAAACAAAAGCATGGTATCTTTGCTGGCGATACAACTAGCGATACAGTTTTTGCCGGCAATGGCTTCGATGTCGCCAAGACAATGTCCGATCTCAGAGAAAAACATGAACGCACTCTGCCCCGAACTGCTGACCCGTGTCACTTCGGCGCTGCCACGCGCGACCAGAAATAATCCGGGCGAAGGCTGCCCCTGTTCCAGAAACTCAGCGGCTTCCGGAAAGGTAATAAGTTCGCATAGGTTAAGAAATTCAGTCTGTTGCGTTAACGATAAATTTCGCAGAATACTGCATTTCAGCAGATGCGGGAATTTATCACTATTTTGCAGTATGATTGACATAAAAGGATATGTATTTCACGAAACCGGTTCGCGCAAGTAATTTACCTGCTACGAATATTCAAAGTACCAACAACCCACTAACGACAAATAATTTTCTGTCGCTGAAAAAAGCATCCCTGCCGCCAAGGAGGAATAATATTCTGCATGTCGTGGTCGACAACCACTAATAGTCGCCATCAAAAATCGGTGAAAATCCCTATTCTAATGACATTACTGATTACTTCGCTCATCCAACAATTGGATAAGTATGTCAGCACTTTGAACATAGCCAGCATAGTTAACAACTGGAATTGGTTTGTCGGGGTCGCGACACTTCACAAATAATTGACCTGAAAAGCCGCAATTTCCTACGATATGGCGACTATTATCCTGGTTTTTGTCGCCAATAAAACATTCAGAACCCGATATTCCCCGCGAACCAATGGGGCATAGAATCATATTCTTCCGACGTGCGCCTAGATTTTGCCCCAATTAGACGTTATCATGGCGAAGTATTCAGTAAGTATTTGGAGTGTTAAACATGAAATTGGTCAGTCTAGTTGCATTGGGTTTTCTTGTTAGTGGATGTCTTCCACAGGGAAGATTTGAAATCACCCATTCAGGGGACGCAAGCAGTTTTCAGGTGCCGAACGTCATTAGCGGTAATTGCGGTGCATCCGGTTTTCAGGGTTTGTTGACCCAAAATCAATCTGCGTTGGCCGGGGTAACATTACCCGAAGGTACGCGCGTTATTCATCCAGGCACAGTCTTTACCCGCGACGCGGTAAGTAGTCGTTTGAATATTGGTATCAGTTCCAGTGGTACAATCGTGCATGTAGCTTGCGGCTAGTTCGGCAAATGTTCCCTAGATAAATTCTTGACCTATTGCGCCCCATCGGGCGCAAATGTTAAGTGTGGCTAAGAATTCAATATGAGAACACGTAAGGACAAGCCCTGATATGACTGATCGCCCTACCAGCTTTGATAAAGAAGCCTTGATGGAATGCGCCCGTGGCGAAATGTTTGGCCCTGGCAACGCGCTGTTGCCAGCCCCACCCATGCTGATGATGGATCGGATCACCGACATTTCATCGGATGGTGGCGAGTTTGGCAAAGGTCACATCACCGCAGAATTCGACATTCATCCTGACCTTTGGTTTTTCCAATGCCATTTTCTGTCTGATCCGGTGATGCCCGGTTGCCTTGGCCTTGATGGGCTGTGGCAACTGACAGGGTTTAACCTTGGCTGGCGCAATATGAAGGGCAAAGGCCGCGCGTTGGGTGTGGGCGAGGTTAAGCTAACCAGCATGGTGACGCCGGCGCATAAATTGCTTGAATATGATGTTCAGTTTACCCGCGTTATTGACCGACGGTTGAAAATCGGCGTTGCCAACGGCACCGTAAAAGTTGACGGCGAACTGGCATATACTGTCACTGACATGAAGGTTGGCCTGTTTCAGGAATAACCCTCTCGTTTTCTGTACCGAACATAGTTATATCGGTATGAAGGCAGCATAAAGGAAATATCATGCGTCGAGTCGTCGTCACAGGAATGGGAATCGTTTCTTCCATCGGGAATAATGTGGACGAGGTGTTAACCTCGCTCAAATCAGGTAAATCCGGCATTACAGCATCTGAAAAGATGAAGGAACACGGGTTTCGCAGTCAAATTGCCGGTGATCTGAAAATCAACGTTGCTGAGCATATCGACAAACGCACCTTGCGTTTTATGGGTGACGGCGCGGCCTATGCCTATATTGCCATGGGTCAAGCGATTGCCGATGCAGGCCTAAGCGACGACGATGTGGTGAACCCGCGCACCGGGCTGATTGCCGGGTCGGGCGGACCATCGACCGCATCAATGCTGATCGCGCACCAGACCGTTTTGGAAAAGGGCAGCCCGAAACGTATCGGGCCGTTTGCAGTACCAAAATGTATGTCCTCGACTGTGTCGGCGAACCTGTCGACCGCCTATAAAATCAAAGGCATCAATTATTCGATTACCTCGGCCTGTTCCACCAGCTTGCACTGTATTGGTGCGGCTTCTGAACAGATCATGATGGGCAAACAAGACATCATGTTTGCTGGTGGTGGCGAGGAACTCGACTGGACTCTGTCTTGTCTGTTTGACGCGATGGGCGCCATGAGCTCAAAATTTAATGACACCCCTGAAAAAGCCTCTCGGGCATTTGATGTTGATCGCGACGGGTTTGTAATTGCAGGTGGCGGCGGCATTCTGGTTCTGGAAGAATTGGAACATGCCAAAGCACGCGGCGCAAAAATCTATGCGGAAATCACCGGTTACGGGGCCACATCTGATGGCGCCAACATGGTTGCCCCCAGCGGCGAAGGTGGCGAACGCGCCATGCGTTTGGCGCTTGAAACCCTGCCTGAAGGGCGCAAAGTCGGCTATATCAACGCGCACGGCACCTCAACACCGGTTGGTGATGTGGGGGAGGTCGAAGCAGTTCGGCGGGTGTTTGGCCGAGGCAACACTCCGCTGATTAGTTCAACAAAATCAATGACCGGGCACTCGCAAGGCGCGACCGGCGCACAAGAGGCCATCTTTTGCCTGTTGATGCTGGAGCATGATTTCATCGCCCCGTCGATCAATGTTGAAACCCTTGATCCGGCGTTGGACCCTGCTGAAATCGCCACCACCCGGGTGGATAACGCAGGCCTTGATACGGTGATGACCAATAGCTTTGGCTTTGGCGGCACCAACGGCTCAATGCTGCTAAGTAAATTTGTGGAGTAAGTCATGGCTGATCTAATGAAGGGCAAACGCGGGTTGGTTATGGGCGTTGCCAATAACCGTTCTATCGCGTGGGGCATTGCCCAATCTTTGGCTGCCGAGGGCGCTGAACTGGCGTTCACCTATCAAGGTGACGCGTTTGGAAAGCGGGTGCAGCCGCTAGCGGAAAGCCTTGGCTCAACGTTGATTTTAGATGCTGACGTGCAGTCCGAGGAATCGTTGGATGCGGTGTTTGCGGCGATCAAGGACGCATGGGGCGAGATGGATTTTTTGGTCCATGCCATCGCCTATTCCGACAAAAGTGAGCTAACCGGCCGGTTTCTGGATACCAGCCGCGCCAATTTTCTGAATACAATGGATATTTCCTGTTTCAGTCTGGTGGATGTGGCGCGCCGCGCTGCACCACTGATGAAAAATGGCGGTTCAATCGTGACCCTGACTTATTTTGGCAGCCAGCGGGTTATCCCGAATTACAATGTTATGGGTGTGGCCAAAGCCGCGTTGGAAAGTACCGTACGCTATTTGGCGAATGATCTTGGCCCTAACGGCATTCGGGTGAATGCGGTCAGCCCTGGTCCCATGAAAACCCTTGCCGGAGCCGCAATTGGTGGCGCGCGTAAGGTCTATCGCACTACTGAGGAAAACGCGCCGATGCGTATGAACGCTACGTTAGAAAGCGTTGGCGGCACAGCGATGTATCTAATGAGCGACCTTTCCGCTCACACCACTGGTGAGATTATTTTCGTTGATGGAGGGTACAATATTACTGGCATGGCGCAGGCGGAGAACCTTTAGGCTAAGCTTCAATAACGGAGGATCATCGCTATGCTCAAAAGAACCGGTCACTTGATTGCCATTTGGGGGCTTTGTGTCGCCATTTCGGCCGTGTGGTTTCACAATCGGTGGTCGCAGTGGCCTGACGGAGATGACTATATTTTGCAGGCCATGCTGGCCATTATTGCCCTGCCGACTTCGTTTGCCCATACGCTGTTTCACGATGGCGCAGTACTGCGAATTTTTGGACGACCATTGCTGGCTCTCTTGGTGGTGTACTGGGGGGTAATGATTGGATTACAGGTTATATATATCCGCAAAGGGCATCGCAAATATCTGCTGATATTTGCGATTCTCGCGATGATTTCAGCGCTGCGCTGGATGTATTATGCAGTCGCAATGTCCGGAATCTAGCGTCTAAGCAATCACCGCATCAACTTCGATTTCGATCAGCCATTCCGGGTTCACAAATTTTGGAACCTCCATGATTGTATCCACGGGTTTTGCTTCAAGACAAAACTGACGACGAACATCCGCAGCGATTTTCCAGTCGTCAATGTTGATCAATAATGTTCGGGTGCGTACAACGTCGTGCCAGCCACTGCCAGCAACGCGCAGGGCTTCGCCAATGATTTTGTAACACTGTTCAGTTTGGGCACGCACATCGCCAATGCCAACGGTTTTACCGTCTGCGCCAACCGGCGCGGTGCCGCCCACGCTGATATACGGCCCCACCCGCACGGCGCGCGAAAATCCGACGATATCTTCCATTGGGTTACCGTTCGAAATCAGTTGACGTTCCATGATAATTCTCCTTTGATCTGTGTTCGCGCGCATCGTAAAACAAGGAAATCGAAATGCCCATCACCACTTGTGTTTTTGATGCCTATGGCACTTTGTTTGACGTGGCCGCCGCCGCGCGGATCGCGGCCGCTGAGCCGGGACGTGCTGCATTTGCCGCCAAATGGCCGCAGATTGCAGCAGATTGGCGCGCCAAACAATTACAATATACGTGGTTGCGGGCGGTTTCCGACACTCATACCGATTTTTGGCAAGTCACCCAAGACGGTCTTGATTACGCGCTAGAAGCGGCAGGTCTGGCCGACCCAGAACTGCGCGAACGTCTAATGGCGCTTTACTTTGAACTGGCCGCTTTTGAAGAAGTTCCCGAGATGCTGGCCCAGTTGAAAAACGCTGGCATGAACACAGCTATCCTGTCCAACGGATCACCCGAGATGCTGACCGGCGCGGTCGAATCTGCCGGTATCGGCGAACATCTTGATGCGGTGTTAAGCGTTCAAACAACGGGAGTTTTTAAGCCACATAAATCAGTTTATGATCTGGTGGGGCAGCGGTTTAACACCTCGCCCGACCAAGTTTTATTTGTGTCATCGAACGGTTGGGATGCGGCTTATGCCAGCCATTATGGCTTTCAAACCGTTTGGGTGAATCGCGCCGGCGAGCCGATGGACCGGCTTCCGGCCTCCCCTCAACACATCTTGGCCGACTTGAGCGGCATAGCAAAATTGGCAGGAAAATTATGAAAGATTTTATCACTAGCGACGGATTGCGGCTGGATTATCGCGACGAAGGGACGGGCCAAGTGGTGCTTTGCCTGCCCGGCCTCACCCGCGATTTAACCGATTTTGATGAGTTGGCAGCGGCGCTGAACGGCAATGTTCGCTTGATCAGACTAACGATGCGCGGCCGTAAAGGCTCCGATTTTGACCCCAATTTTCAAAATTACAACATCGTGCAAGAATCACGTGATGTGGTTGAATTTATGGACTTTATGGGGCTGGAAAAAGCCGTAATTGTTGGCACCTCGCGCGGCGGATTCATCGCCATGATCCTTGCGGGCACCATGCCTGAACGTCTGTCGGGCGTGTTGCTAAATGATATAGGTCCGGAACTAACCAAAGACGGTTTGCAACGCATCGTTGACTATCTTGGTATTACGCCAAAGGCGCAGAACCTGCCTGATCTTGTGAGCGCGCTGCAATCAACCATGTTGGATGCCTTCCCCAATCTGCCCCCTGAAAAGTGGGGTGAACTGGCAATGCGCTGGTTTGACGTGACCCCTGACGGCGTGGCTCTAAACTACGACCCAACCATGCGCGACGCGATGTTGGAGCAGCAGCAAAAACCGACCCCCGACTTGTGGCCGTTGTTCGATATGATGGCCGAAATTCCGTTGGCGTTGGTGCGGGGCGCAAATTCTGATTTACTTGCGGCCGAAGCTGCCGCCGAAATGCGACGCCGTATTCCGGCAATGATTTTTGCCGATGTCCCCAACCGAGGCCATATTCCGTTTTTGGACGAACCCGAAGCATTGGATGCGCTCAACCAACTTTTGAAGCTCGCAAAATGAGCAGCGTTGAGATGGTTCACGCGGCCGCTGTGCGGCTAAAACCTGTGGTCCGCACAACCCCGATGTTAACCTCGCCGTTTCTGGACGAGATCGCGGGGCGGCGGGTGCTGGTCAAGGCTGAATGCCTGCAACATACCGGCAGTTTCAAGTTTCGTGGGGCGTATTCGGCACTGTCAGCGATGCCGGATATTCCTGGTGTTATTGCGTTTTCTTCGGGAAACCACGCGCAAGGTATTGCCATGGCGGCCAAAATGCACGGCATTCCGGCGGTTATTTTGATGCCTAGCGATGCACCGACCTTGAAGATCGAAAACACCAAAGCACTGGGCGCCGAGGTGGTCACCTATGATCGAAGCACGGGCGACCGCGACGCCATTGGCGAAGCGCTGGCCGAGGAACGTGGCCTGACATTGGTGCGCCCATTTGACGAACCGTTGGTGATTGCAGGCCAAGGCACAACCGGCCTTGAAATTGCGGCGCAAGCTGCCGATCTTGGCGTTATATCTGGCGATATTCTGGTGCCGTGCGGCGGTGGCGGGCTGACGTCTGGCGTCAGTCTTGCTGTGTCCGATGTCGCGCCAAACCTGCGTGTACGCCCCTGTGAACCCGAAGATTTCGACGACGCGACACGGTCGTTACTGGCTGGGGAACACAGATCAAACACCCGTCTGTCTGGGTCAATATGCGATGCGATTATCACGCCAAGCCCCGGAAAAATCACCTTGCCGATCATGCTGAAAAACTGCGGCCCCGGGCTTGTGGTAACAGAAGATCAATGCATGCAAGCCATGGCGCTGGCCTATAAACGTCTGAAAATCGTGTTGGAACCCGGCGGCGCTGTGGCCTTGGCCGCTGCATTATTTTATGGCGACCAGATTGAGGGTGATGCGGTGATTTGCATTGCATCAGGTGGCAATGTAGACCACGCAATTTTTCAACGTGCGTTGATGCTTCACCCCTGATTACAAGACATAGTAGTGAGTATTTAGGCAACAAAGAAACGCGGCTAGGTGCTGCGTTTCTTCTTTTTAACAATCCGGCTGCGTTGGATTTTGGCCCGCGCTTTGCCGCGCGGTTTGCTGAATTTACGCCCACCTTTGGGACCAGATGGCAGCGGCTTTCCGTCGATCTCCAACAGTTCAAACATTAGGCCACCGGTCAACGGGTCGGCCTCAGTCAGGCAGACCTTGGCACGCAGGCCTGAGCGCAGCACCCGTTTTGAGTGCTCGCCCGTCAGGGTGCGGTTATCTTCATTATAGGTGAAATATTCGCGACCAAGGCGCGACACCGGAATGAGGCCATCAGCACCGGTATCATCAAGTTTCACAAAGATGCCAAACCGCGCCACGCCGGAAACAACACCCGAAAAATCGGCGCCAACCTGTTCGGACAGAAACGCCGACAAATACCGGTCGGTGGTATCGCGTTCGGCCAGCATTGAACGGCGCTCGGTTTGCGAGATATGCTCGCCGGTTTGTTCAAGGTTTTCGGCTTCTAAGGGGGTGATCCCGTCGTCCCCCCAGCCATGTGCGGCAATCAAGGCGCGATGCACAATCAGGTCGGCATAGCGGCGAATGGGCGAGGTGAAATGCGCGTACCGTTTCAGATGCAACCCAAAATGCCCCATGTTTTGGGGCGCATAATAGGCTTGGGTCATGGAGCGCAGCACGGTCATGTTAATCATCTCGGCATGCTCACCACCCGCGGCTGAATCCAGCAATCGGTTCAGGTTTGCAGTGGTCAGACGTTGGCCTTTGGCCAGCACCAAACCCACCGATTGCACGGTTTCTTGTAGGGCCTTTTGTTTCTCGGGGTTCGGGTCTTCGTGGACCCGATACAGCAAGTCGGATTTGAATTGTTCTAGCGTTTCAGCGGCACAAACATTGGCCATAACCATGAATTCTTCGACCAGTTTATGCGCATCAAAACGATCGCGGAACGACACACTTGTCACTTCACCCGCGTCTGACAGAATAATCTTGCGTTCGGGCAGGTCCAAATGCAGCGGCTGACGTATTGCGCGGGCCTTTTTGGCGGCGGCATAGGCTGCCCAAAGCGGCTTAATGCCGTTTTCCAAAATCGAGGCGCTGGCCTCGTCTGGCGCGCCATCAACAGCCTGTTGTGCCTGAAGATATGACAGCGCCGCAGGCGACCGCATAAGCCCACGGGTAAACCGATGGCTAATCTTTTGGCCGTTAGCATCTAGCACCACCCGCAGGGCCAAGCAGGGGCGCTCTACGCCGCCGTGCAGCGAACACAGGTCACCCGACAGCGCATCGGGCAGCATGGGCACGACGCGATCCGGAAAATAGCTGGAGTTGCCGCGTTTATAAGCCTCACGGTCCAGGGCGGTGCCGGGTTGCACATAATGGGCCACGTCAGCAATCGCGACCCAGACGATATGGCCGCCTTGGTTTTTGGGGTTTTCATCAGGCATGGCGCAAATGGCATCGTCGCGGTCACGCGCGTCGGGCGGGTCAATGGTGAACAGCGGCAGATCGCGCAGATCTTCGCGTTTGCCAAGCGTCACAGGCTTTGCGGCTGCGGCTTCCTCCAACACCTCGTCAGGGAAATGATCGGGAATGCCGTGCTGGTGAATGGCAATCAGGGAAACCGATTTGGCCTCAGACGGATCGCCCAGTCGCGCGATAACTTTGGCGCGGTTCAGCCCCTTGCTGCGCCCGCCAAACATTTCGGCCTCAACCAGTTCGCCGTCACGTGCGCCGCCACGATTGGCGGGGTCAACCTGATATTCACGGTCTGATTTTTTGTCGATCGGCAGAATGCGCCCGCCATAATCAGACTGGCGAAAAACGCCGACGATCTTTTCAGCGCCGCGCCCAATGCGGCGAATAAGACGGCCTTCAAACGGCACATGTGCATCGCCAGTTTTTTCAATCCGACACAGAATGCGGTCGCCAATTGACAGGGCCGGATCGCCCTTTTTCGGCACATATAAAACCTTGGGGGCTGCATCGTCGCCCTTCCAGTTTAGCGGTTCGGCAATCAGATCACCGTCACCGTCTTGTGCAGTAACATGCAGCATCTCAACATTGCTGAGGCCGTTCTTGTCGCGGTAAGCTTTGCGATCTTTTGACAGATGCCCCTCAGCGTATAATTCTCGCAACACGCGCTTTAGCTCAACGCGCGCTTGCCCCTTGATCCCAAAGGCCCGCGCGATGTCACGCTTGTTGGTTTGGGATGGGTGGTCTTTGATCCAATCAAGGATCGCTTCTTTTGAGGGGAAATGTTTCATATGCGCGGAGTAACGCGGAATGGGCTGCGGTGCAAATAAAAAGGGGCCGCAATATGACGGCAGCCCCCATTCAATAGTTCGCAGGCTTTAGAATTTCCAACCAACGCGCACTGCTGCTGATTGAATTGCCGAGTGGCCAATTCGGTTAGGATCGTCCGCGCGTGGGCCGGACATGTCGCGCATCAAATATTCAAACCCGACAAACAGATGTTCGCCAAGCAAATAGTCTAGACCAGCGCCATAGCTAACGCCGCCAACATCATAAGTTTCAGCGGTTGTCCAATCGGTCATGGAATAGCCAATGACGCCAAAGACC
>JAESRG010000024.1 GCA_016764785.1 Paracoccaceae bacterium | reverse complement strand
CCTTTCAACAGAATTAAAGGCGATAAAGCGACAATGACTTCAGCCACTTCAGGAGTATTGTTTATTGACGCCCAAAACCCTGATGAAAAATACGCAACGACTGCCATAACGAAACACCAGATAACATTCAGCCAGAAAATAGTATCCTGATGGCCCTTTTTCAAATTTTTACGCTGAATGATAACTGGAATAAAAAACTGGCCTCCCAGTATTTCCATAAAAAACACGAAAATGCCGGCTATCGCAACTATGCCGAAGCTCTCCGGCCCTAAGATTGCGGCCAGTAGAAATCCCAGTGCAGCATTGATTCCAAGGGATGAAATATTCCTCGCAAAAGACCAGCTGAGGGCCTTCCTGGGGTTGCTTGACATACTCTATCTGCTCTCTGTTCCAAGTTGAAAAATCATAACTTCGCCTTGATCCAAAAAGCCCATAACGGCTTACTTTTTAACCCCAATTTGGGAGATAATTTTAAAAACCACACTCGATAGTAAATAAAATGCAGCCATTCCGACATTTTTAAATATAGTTTCGTTTTAAGTCTTGCTCCCGATGATGGCCTCGTAAATATCAGCCTTTTCATCTGATACTCTCGTGCGCCAATAGCCATTTTATATTCGTAATGTCCTGGCCCTGTTTCTTCCAACCTTTTACCTTCTTCAATTAGAAGTTCCAAGATTTTCATATATCCCACCCGCCCCAGCCCAAATTTTTTCAAATCTACATTGGTGTCGCGTGCCGTCAGCCTATTAAAAGATGTAGAACCAAGCTCGAAGCTGTATCCCATACTTAAGGGACTCCCACCAGCGGACAGCTCGTAAAACTTGACACGCCTATTAGGGGCCATTCTGCGAACAAGCTCTCGATTAAACTCCAAGCTTTCCGGCCAGTCTCCAAAATGGCCGAGCTTACCAGTCCGTTTCCAGAGTTCTGTATGGAAATCCACAAAAGTATCAAAATACCTTATTGCTTCTTCTTCTTGAATCGCCCGGTTTTCGATATCAAATTTCTTCGATAATGAACGGTTTTCATACAGATATTTCTTTTTTCTACTCTTTCCTAATGACGTCAAAAAATCATCGAAAGATTCCGGTAGTTCAAAAAGAGTATGAACCCCGACATCTTTTCTATCGAGCGAGATAAAATCGCCATCAGATATCTCATTCCAGTCTTCTATTCTGGACAAACGACTTACCCCGGACAGAGGAGAAAGACAGACTGAGTCGCATTTTTCAGCAACGAACAAAGAGGAAAGCACTATTTTCATCACCTGGGCTTCGTATCCTGATTGAACGGGAGGTGAAAAAACAGCTATCGTCCCATATGAACCCACAAATCTGGCAATCCGGATAGAGACGAATCCAATCCGAAGGGGCTCTAAACAGAATGGAAGTACAGCAATAATCTGTTCATTTTTCTTGACGATATAACATCTGAGATCACAGGATTTTCCATAGAATTTCAACCAAGTTTCGAGCCAATCAACCAGAAAGTAAACATCACTTCCAACGGCTTCAACAAAGCTGTCCCATTGTTCCTTACAGTCGATGAGTTCTGAAACAGACTTCAGGACCGTAAGCGATAATTGTTCATTTGAAGAAATAGGCTGCGTACCCAAGCAAATATTCATCTTATTTCGATGGCTCCTGACCAAGCACGTGAAACTTTAAGGCCTGAATTGCAAGAGATGCGTTGATGCGGAAGCGTTCATGTCGGGAAAATACAAACAACACACTAAAAATAACGCTTCTAGAGAACATTGCTAACAAATATAAAAGCTTGATTTTGACGAACCCAATAGTTCCGTGATGCTTATTCGCATAGATCAATTGGCTTTTTTGGAGCTGAACATACATTTTAGGACGAATTTGAAAAGTGCTCTTGCTGCCACCGTCTCTATGAATAATCTGAGCAATAGGTGTAAAAACGCATTTATATCCTCGCGTTCTTATGCGCCGGCACCAATCAGCTTCTTCTGCATAGACGAAAAACGCATCATCCATTCCGCCAACTTCCTCAAGCACTGTTCTGGGCACTAGCATGAACATACCCGAAATAACATCTACGTCCATTTCTGTACGGCGGTCCCACCAGGAATATTCCGGTTTCCCCCAAAACCGACTCGATCCCGAAAGACGTTGCAATCCGGTTTCAACCAGCAACAAATTCAACGGAGTTGGATCACTAAAACATGTTTTTTGGATGATATCGTCAGACTCAAAAACTTGACATCCGCCGCACCCTATCGACGGGTTAGCCTTTATCCATTGAAGCATCTTATCGATAGCGCCATCCAATACCAACGTATCTGGATTCAGTAATAGGACATAATTGCCCTGCGATTGCTCCAGGCCTTGGTTATTTGCTGCGGCAAACCCCCTGTTACTATCGTTTGCAATGACATAGACAGAGTCAAACTCACCCTGTATCGCGTCGACCGATCCATCAGAACTATTATTATCAACAACAATAATTTCATGTGCTGATTGAGTTTGTTCTATAACCGAACGGATACAGTCCAGGACCATATCGCGTACATTCCAGTTTACTATTATGACAGACACTTCTGGATTCATATTCTAAACTTTCGAACACATAACATTTTCACCGGCGGGTTGCGTCCGGATTTTCTTCAATCTCAAGAAGAATTTCAGGATCATATTTCAGTCGAGTAAATTATTAGTTATCTTCTCTGGGAAATGAATTAAATTTTAAAAAAATTGCTTGAGAGACAATTTGTAACAGAATGTTTAAGTTTTCGGTCTAATCAATGTAAAATCAGCTCGCAACAAGAATATCTGATAGTCGTATCATCGGTTTTAAAAATACAAATATGACTCTTCGGCAGAAGGCATACCTCGGAACCAGCAAAAGGGGTCCAAACTACTATGGTCTTTAGAACAAAACAGCATTGTAAAGATCCGACAATTGAGTTTTTGAATCTTTTTAAAAGGCCTTTATCCGACTCCATTCCTAAATATATGTCTGAAACCTTTCCCGGGAAAACAATTGCATATTGCGCAAGAGCCCGAACCGGGATTCATGAAGCCATCGATATTCTTGGTATAGGCCAAGGAGATCACGTTCTGGTTCCAGCCTTTAACTGTGGATCAGAGATTGATCCAATTTTAGTAAGCAAAGCTGAGCTCACGTTATATCCTGTTGAGCTAACCACATTTATTAATCCAGACGAAATTGCCTCAAGAATCCAGGAAAATACCAAAGCAATATATATCATTCACTATTTTGGGTTTCCGCAGCCTGAAATGGCCAGAATTTCTGAACTGGCAAAGGCTAAGGGCATACCCATTATTGAAGATTGTGCTCTCTCGTTGTTTTCCAAAACCGCGGATAACAATATTGAAAACGGCTGTGATTTCTCGGTGTATTGCTTTTATAAATATTATCCAGTTATTGCCGGTGGTGCGCTGGTAAGCAAACATCCCGATTTGGCAAATAGGTTCACTAAGCCTTTCCCGAAAAATCTGGCCAGAAAAACATTGGTGAGTTCTATACTCCAACGTCTATTGGGTGATCGATTGTCTCGTTTATTGATAGATAGGCTTAAAAAAATTCTGAGAGGGAATCAACACCCCGCTCAAGTGACGAAAACAACGTCACGACCAGATATGCCGGCAGATTACTACTTTGACCCTATTTTCAGCCACGCACGCATAAACAGTCTGACAAAAAGGCTCCTTTTTACCTACAATCCCTTAGATATGGTCGAGATCAGGCGGAGGAACTTCAACCTGGTGCTAAAAGGAATAAAGGATATAGAAGCCGCTACACCTCTTTTTCAATCATTACCTGAAGGCGTTTGTCCCCTTTCATTTCCGATTTTGGTCAGTAATCAACAGTCAATTTGTAACGCCCTGAATGATGCCCGCATAGATGCGACGCCTTGGTGGTCGGGCTATCATTCCGGCGTTGACTGGAGTGATCAGGATGCTGCTAGTTTCTTGAAAGATAACTTGATCTCTCTTCCAATTCACCAATATCTCAAACCTGAGCAAATCAACTATATGGTCGAAACTCTCAAAAATCTCTTGCAGAGCACGCAATCTCGAGCAGTTGAATTCTCTGACAGGAAAGTTGCATGAAGCTGGAATGCCTCGAAGACTTGGATCCGGCAACGAGAAAAGAATGGGATACTTTTCTGTATGATTCCAAAAACCAGCATCCCAGACAGTTTCCTGTATTCGCTGAAATTGAGATGGCAGAGGGAAATGACCCCTGTTTTGTTATTGGAAGAGAGAATGGGCGTATCTGCGCCGCGGCGCTTGTTAGTCGTGTCCCGCACAAGCATCTAAAAGGAAAATATAGCCAGGCAGCAATACTAAGTGGTCCGGTCTGCGACGACAAAAGACAACTAAGTGAATTCGTAGATGGTTTGAAAAGTGAGCAATTCTTTAATAACGTCGGCAGGATAAATTTATCACCTTACTGGCTGGCATCTGACGCTGACGAGGCCCAAACAATATTAGCAGAGGCCGGTTTTAGATCCGCTGAGAAATTAAATCTTAGAAAAACAGGTTTGGTAGATCTAAAAAGGTCAGAGGCGGAAATTTTAGCATCTTTCTCCAAAAGTGCTCGTCGGGAAGCACGTAGAGCGGAGCGAATGAATGTTACCGTCACAGAAATCTCACAAAAAGAAGACTATTTTGCTTTCCTTGAAATCCTCAACAAGTTGAGAAAATCCAGACACCTTGCTATACTTGAAGAAGAAATGATGGGTTTTTCTTTTGATCATTTCTACAAGCACGGCAATCACGGCGTTGTATTGTGCGCTTGGCATGAAGGGGTCCTACTGGCAGGCCTGCAAATGTATCGAAGTAAAAATACGGCTCACGGACGCCATTTTGCAGGTGACAACGATAAGCTCAAAGGGTTGAAAAATCTCAGAATATCTCCTCTTTTGTGGCTCGAAGGCATGAAATGGGCGAGAAAGAAAGGGTGCACCCAGTTAGATTTAGAGGGGTACGACGCAAGTATCCAGAAAGGTGATTCTCATTATTTCGTCTATAAATATAAAGGGGAGTTTTCCCCTCTAGAAGTTACGCGGGTTGCGGAACATTATTTAGTCGTAAATCCTTTTTATAACTTTCCTGGATACATAAAGCCAAAGCTAAAAGAATATGTAAAAGGAATACTTGGCAAGTGACCTCAGGTCCAAAATAGTCGAGCTAAAACGTTCAAAAAGCGTGAGGAATATCATGAATTCTATTCAAAACATTACTTTTTGCTTGAGCATCTTCCTGTTCAGTTTGGCTATATTTTCATCGCCAAACGGCGCATCTGCGCGAACCTTTTATGTTGATGAAAATGCGTCAAGCTCGGCGAAGCAGGATGGTGGTGTAGATACGCCTTGGAAAACCGTCCAATCAGCCCTTCAAAAGGGTGCTGTCAGCGCTGGAGACACCATTATTTTTCGGAATGGCACCTACGGTAAAATATCCATTAAAAACCGCCGTAACAGCGAGCCTGTAACTATTAAAGCCCAAAACGGTCATAATGCTGAGTTTAGCAGCATCCGTATTTCATCCAGTAGTAACTGGATTATAGAAGGGCTAAAAATCAATGGATCTTCGGATGGTGAATATAAAAAGCGAAAACTTGTTACTGTCGGTGGAGATAGTGACAAGATAACACTCAATAATCTATCCATTGAATCGATATCTGATGCCTCCCACTGGACTGCTAACGACTGGGCTACAAAAGCGTCAGATGGCATAAGATCCAGCGGCAAAAATGTGGTAATAAGAAATAATAAAATTCGAAATGTTGCTAATGGGATAACTGCGCTGGGAGAAAGAACCCTCATTGCAGGTAATACAGTCGAAGAATTTTCAGCAGACGGCATGAGGGCCTTAGCAAGCAACCTTGTGTTTGAAGATAACCTCGTCAAAAATTGCATAGATGTTGACAAAAATCACGATGATGGCTTTCAGTCTTGGTCTTATGGACCGAACGGAAAGCCCGGCAGAGGCACAATCTCAAATGTAATATTGAGAAGAAACACCTTCATTGGTTCAGACCGTCCCGATAAAAAATTCACCTGTGACATGCAGGGCATTGGAATGTTTGATGGAATGTATGAAAACTGGGTGATCGAAAATAATTTGGTAGTCGTAGATCATTGGCATGGAATCACCGTCATGGGCGCGAAAAACGTCAGAATCATTAATAATACAGTATATGATCCAAACAATTTAAGACCGGGCCCCGCTAACATTAAGATACTACCCCACAAAAATAAAACACCGTCAACAGACTCCATTATTGCAAATAATATTGCCGCCTCTTATGGGAAGAAACAGCCCGGTATTATACTCATAAATAATTTGGTTCTTAAAAATGCACGAAACGTATTTAGAAACGTAGATAACCTGGATTTTGAGTTAGCGCCAGACAGTCCTGCGAAACACGGCGCCAGTGCCCTATTCTTACCATCAACAGATATCAAAGGGCGTGAAAGACCAAAAAACGACAAAGGTGATATTGGTGCATTTCAGACTCCAGATTAGTAAATGAAACCCTTCGTTATTGAAAGCTATTCATAACTTCGCTAACAGAACTGATCTTACAGTTTTTTTGAATTGCGTAGTCCACGGCATATTCAAGAGTCGTTGGCGTCACTCCGTAAGGAGAGGGCGAAGTTTGGACATCATGCGTATAAAAGATGAGCCAGCCCTGTCTCTGAACCGTTTTGTCAATAAGGGAGGCAATGTCCCGCTTCAAAATCTGGCCTTCATATAGAGCATTTGCTTTTAAGCAGGAAAGATCCAATTTCCCTACATTAATGCCTGGATTTATACCGCGCCCAGTCAAAAATTGTTCAGAAATCATCTTTTTTGCCCGCAAGTTGATTGACCCGAACGGATAAGAAAAACTAAGCTGCTCATGATTTCTTGTAATTGAATTAGTATAATTTTTGCTTAGTTCTATCTCTAATGCCAATTCATCCTTGGTCAACTCTTCACATCTTTTGTGATTATAAAGATGGGATGCTAGCTCATGACCATTCTCCACAAGATAAGCAAGATCATCCTCTGTTTGACAAGGTAATTCATTTTCAAAGCCATTCGTCAACCCGCCGCATAAGTAAAAGGTTCCCGATACCCCTCTGTCCATCAATATTGTACTGCCGACAGTTATGGCAGAGCGCGGGCAATCGTCGAAGGTAAAACTGACAACAGGTGTTTCAAAGCTCAAAATTTTGGATTTAACTGAAGCAAAATGGGCGATATTTCTATCTAGCTTCCTTATAATTTTGTTTACAATATTCATAAGTAGAGCTCGACTATTTTGATTTTCTTATAAAATTGTATGCCTTCTCTGCCAATCGCACGAAAACAACAAGAGCTGGTTTTCCAATCTCATATGGGCCCGCCGCAGTGACGTCTACTCCATTAAAGCCCTTCTTAAAATCGAAAACGCCCTTGTTTCCCTCTGGATCAATGCCTCCAAGATCATACCATTTGCACCCTCGTTCTCTGGCTTCAAGAATGGCGTGCCATTGCAGCATATACGATGCCTTAAGTTGATTTCCTTCAGGTGTAGAGGCGCCAAGCAAGTATAATGCGGTATTGCCAGCATAACTACCTACATGAGCCGCCAGCACCACACCGTCTTTCGAGGCAACTTGAATGAAAAATTGATTATCACCTGTCAGACTCTCCTGAACCTTTTTATAAAAATCAACGCCCAATGAAACCTCAAACCCCTTTTTTTGTCTTAATTGAATGAATAAATCTTCGAATTTTTGAAACCAACTTCCATCTGTCCCGGTAGAGATAAGCAAGTCATTTTTTTGCGCACGATTCAGATGATTTCGCCATTTCCCATTCAAAGCTGACCTAATGTCATCTGTATCTTTCTCTATATCAACAAGAAAAGTCCGATATTGGTCCGATGGGTTGATCCCTCTGAACCCTAGATTTTCAAGTACTCTAGATCGACTAAGGTTTCTTTGTTCTGAATATACTGGGCATTTTATTCGCAAAACGAAGTTTCTTGAGTGCACATATTCAGCGACCAAGGCCTGTAAGCACAGTTTAAAATTTTGTTCAATCTGTACTTCATCATTATCGCAAACGTGAATTGGGCCACCATTGACATAAGCAATCCCAGTAGGGAACACTGGGATTTTCTTCAGCCTTACATTAGTAAGCCCGATCAATTTTTCCTGAAAATAAATTCCGACAAATTCTGGTCTCGCGGCCACGCGTCGAGCACTCTCAATACCATAACTCCAGAACTGTCGGTAATTATGGTCTCTAAATTCGGCGACATATTTATTCCAGTCTTCCTCCTGAAGGTGTTTAATTTTAAGATCATTCATTCCGTATATTATTCCGTTATTAAAGGGGCGGATTCCTGTTGCGGCAGTCAGTCAGACTGCTCCTTTTTTCAATTCTATATTTCTTTTAGAAACAATAGCGCTCTTCATTGTTGCCTGCCTTGTGTCGGCAATAATTGTTGCTGCCATGCTGACGCTTGCCCCAAGCATGAGGTAAAATGCATTTTGCATTTGGCCAAAATAAGAAACCGCTAGAAAATTCATACAATGAACAAACAGAATGCTTCCTGCTCCCCACATAACCCACTTATCTGTACTGGTTCGCGAGGCTCTGAGAGCGCGGCCAATTATTTTGAAGATCACAGCCACAAAGAGAAGAAATAGGGCCATGTTTATAGCGCCGCCGCGAACCCCCTCCAGGATATACTGATTAGTCACATCTTGAAGCCCTCGACCCCAATAGGCCGTCGATTGGACACCAAAAAGCCACCAATCGCCAAAATTAGAAATAGACCTATCAATAAGAAAATACCGATGCCAACCTGTTGACCCTCCTGAAAGATCAATCCGGGATATCAAGTGCCATACGGGCTTTTGCATGACCATATGCAATGAAATTAGCAATAAGAATAATCCCCATCGCAAATAAGACATATAGGATCGGAACACGTACATCATCATGCCCACCACGCCAAAAATAACAGACATGAGGGGAGTACTGGAAGCCGAATTCAAAACAATACCCATAAAACAAACACCAAATACAATAAGTAATATTCTCGGTATCTGTTTTGTTATCCAGAAAGATCCAAGCCACGGCAGCAATACTGCCCAGAAAACACCGGCCATAATCGGATGAGCGAATGGGCCCTGACACCGCATTTTTCCATCCCTAATAAGGGTAATTTCCGGAACACCACCGAATACCGCAAAAATGTTCCGGCCCGTCGCTCTTTCCAGCGAGAAAAACATAAACATTGGAATTGACGCATATCCGAGAAACATCATAACTCTTCTTAAATCTGGAACATTCCGGATATAAATGCGGCCTAAGTAATAGGATCCGACCGCATCAAGCATAAAGCCTGTTCTTGTAATGAGGGCAGAAACAGTACCAAATAAGGCTCCATATGCGAGAATTCCCCATATCATCCATATAATTATAACAACGTCAGGGGAGTTCTGCTTAAGCCCTAAGTGTTCCTTCTTCATAAATGCCCGGAACAAGGCTGCCATAACCAATATTCGGATAAAGCTGAAATCTATAGTTGCAATAACTATGCGCTGAGCACTAGGGATTGCCATAATCACAATCAAAAGAGGAATAATTGCATACTCTCGGCGTACTACAAGGGTCGCGGCGGCGCATACCGCGACTAGTGCAAGTCCCACAGGATGTGCTGTCGTCTGATTTGCCCAGTCAAGCGTCCTCATTCATCTACTCGCCTTACAATCTGATGTTATAGATACATCAAAAATTTAATTCTAATTAGCTCAATCTAACTGCAACGTCTTTGAACAAAATCTGCTAGCTTTAGGCTTAGCGCCTTGCGTTCATATTCCATGATCCAGGGCTCAACTTGACGGTCTTTTTTCATACTTTGTGCTTTTTCCCAAACAGCTATCAATCCATCAGCAATGTCTTCCGGACACAAAGGGTCTGCAACAACCCCGACCTCACACTTTTGAATTAATTCTCTAGCGTCGCCCTCAGGCAAACAACCAAGGATAGGGCGGCCGGTCGCAAGATATTCATATGTCTTTCCAGGAACTATTCTACTTCGCCTTCCGGCTTTTGCGCCGTGCAGCGGTAAGAATAGGGCATCCGCTTGTTTTACCTTCACCACGGCCTGATCATGGGGAACATAGCCAAAAAATGTAACTATATGCCCGACAGCTGAGCTGTCCACGATTTTACGGTCCCTATCGGTAGATAAACCAAGGCATTCAATCCTCAAAATTTCCCCGAGCTTCTCTCCCCGAGCTTTTAGAATTTCTACCGCTTTCAAAAGATGAATGAGTGTTCGCCCACTCGTCTCAATTTTCTCGGGAGAATACCTTAGTAAATACTTTAAAACTGCTTTTGGATTGAAAAAATCGAGACTTGGTTGTGTGCAAAGCGATCCGGAAAAAACCAGCGTAAAGGTCTCACTTTTTTCGCCATCCAATGTACGAGGGATAGGTTCATTAGAAAAATCCTCCACATCAAATCCATTTTCAATAACGCAGAACTTATCAGCATCGAGGCTTGGAAAATTGCGGAGAAAAAGCGCACCTGACTCTCGTGTATTTGCTATGACGCCATCAGCGTTCTGGAACGCCCGGCGCATTCTATTAAAATTAATTTTCCAGTGTAGATAGCTTTTCTGAGGCGTCCATCCATCCAATATCCAAGGGTCTCTTAGGTCCAGGAAAACAGGGACATTAGTAGCTTTCTTTATTTCTTCGGCGGCGTGAATAAGGGAAAACGGAGACATCGTAATCAAAACGGCGCCGTACGTTTCTTCTTTCATAAGCTTTGCCGCTGCTTTGCCAGCTGCGATTGACCAGTTTTTAAGAGCGTCTATTGCGAATTGACCCTTGAAGTGAGGCTCATCCGGGATCCTTACAATTGAAATTTCACCCCTTCCGGCAACAAAATCGCCCGAAAAAGAGTGATCTTCTGGCTCCCAGCGATTTTCTCTATCAATACCCTCTTTGGTTAATACGGTTACGGACCATCCGTCTTGCGATAGATATTTCGCAAATTTTGTTGGCCTTTGCGCGCCGGCTCCGCCAATTGGAGGGAAATAATACGCAATTATTAGCAGCTTCTTTTTCAAGCTTTTTCCCACTCACCTGTTATTTCATTCCATTGTTTCAAAATACGGGCAGGTACGCCACCTGCAACGCATCGTTTAGGAATATTCTTTGATACGACAGATCCTGCGCCCACCACGGACCCTTCGCCGATTGACACACCTTTTAGAACAATAACTCGCTCGCCCAACCAAACGCCATCTCCAATGCTTACAGGTTCTATTTCCAGTTCATGTTTTTTAAGAGTTGATATATTTGGATCCTGCCAAACATGATCATGGTCACTAATATAAACCCCAGATGCAAACAAACACTCCCTTCCTATTTCCACTGACTGCACCGCAGAAATATGGACAAAAGGTTGAATGACCGTGTCATCGCCAATACGAATAACAATTTTGTCAGCACGAGCTCTCACTACTTCCAAACGAGCCATCTTCCAGATCGACACATTTGACCCTAGCGCAATTGCAGACTGTCCCCTTAGCATAAAGGGCTTGCCGACATAGCTCTTCGAACCGAATTCACCAAATGTGTGACCACGCAACATATACGCCAACATCCGGCTTAATCTGTCGGCAACCTTTCTATAAAAAGAGCGATTTAAAGGCATATGTCTTTGCATTAGTGAATTGGTCTTTCCTCATTGCATTCAGATATTGTTTATATGGTTAACGTTTAAGATACGTTAACGACACCATTAGGAGAAGCTACCAGAAAGAGCTAGAGAAAACCGCAAACAATAAAAAAGGCGGGTAATTGAATGCCAAATAGCAACAATTACCCGCCTTAATACTGTAATAGAGATTAAATCAGAAAATCAGAATTATCCAAATTGTTAATTGAAACACCAATCAATTCAATCTCCATGTCCACTTGTTGATCCCCATCAAGATCAACACTGAGAATTTTGGTGGTATTGTCAAAACGAACTTGTGCGTCAGAAGCATTCTCAAAGAACTCGTCGTCGCCAATAAAATCAAGGGTTCCTGAAACAAGTCCTGCAAAAGAGATATGATCAACCCCATTTGCATCGAAGTCGCTAATCGTATCTCGGTTTCCTGCGCCTACACCTGAGTCACTAATATTGGAGAACTGGAAAAGGTCTGATCCTTCGCCCCCCAACATAACATCAACCCCACTTCCGCCAATAAGAACATCATCTCCTTGGCCCCCTGATAAGCTGTCATCGCCATTGCCGCCAGAAAGCGTATCGTCACCGGAGAACCCGAATATAGCGTCAGAAAGCTCTGTACCATTGATGTCATTGTTAGCTGAATCGCCTGAGGAGGCATCATCCTTCGCCAATATAATGGTGATGTCTGCACCCGCCGAAAAATCGGGATCTACAGCAAAATCGCTCGGATCAACAGAATAACGATCAAGTATATTCGCAAATACATCTTCATATGCAAGAACACCCGTTGTAGCGCTCGTATCTGCAAGAATGTTATTTATCAGCGAAACAGATGAATCGTCACCGGTGATTGTTAGTGAGTTCGTAATATTATTTTCGATCACCGTGTTGCTCACATCGTAGACTCTAATCCATACATGCAATGCTGTGTCCGGTGGGGATATGACCGTATTCTGATTGATCACGAGCCCTTCAGCGTTATAGATGGAAATTCCATGATAAGCAGCCTGATAGATAACATTGTTTTCAATAAGAACATTCTGGAAAGGAGATCCTGCATCTGTCTTCATGAAAAGTCCCTGTGCAGTTTTTCCATCTCCCTGCACAAGCATATTATCCCGAATAACGATGTCGGTACTCGCTGGAATATTGTCATAGCCGGTGAACTGAATATAGTCAGAATGATCACCAGAACCTGGATAAAAATCTGTAATGGTATTCCCGGTGACTTCCACATGCTGCACGCTGGTAAAATCAAACCCGTCCGAACGAATGTTGTGAACATAGTTGTCAGATACATTCAGGTATTGTGAGTAGCTAAAACCACCACCATTGCCGAGATTGCTAAATTCATTTCCAGTCACATCAACGCCGGTAGAATTTTTTACAGCCAAGCCAATGAAATTATCCGCATGAGCTGTTGGGCTATCATTCCCAAATTTATTATCTTTGATGACGATGCTTGAACTTTGGGTCACATAGGCAAGATACTCTCCCCAAGCCCCAATCGGACCATCCTCTGAATGGATGGCCATTTTTTCAACCGTGATATTAGAAGAATTTGAAATATACAGATTTTCCATATGAGCCAGATTGCTCGGATCCGCAGAAGTAATAGTAACAGGAGTATCAAAATTGTAGTTTTTAATACTAACGTCGTAGTCACCAGGAAGTAATTTAATTACATCCCCGCCGCTTGCATTTTTCAGGGCTTGCATGAGTTCGGCATCATTACTTACTACAATGCTATCGCCTTGCGGTTGTTGAGTTTCGTCCTGACCATTGATAACAACTTGAACTTGCGTTTCTGTTCCACTTGCAGTCTTCACGGTGAATGTTTCAGTAAATTTTTCGCCCGTGTCTAATGCTTGGATTTGTGCAGAATCTACCGCGGTATAACTCCAGTTACCCGTAGTATCGATCGAGAATTCACCATGTGCTCCAGATTGGGTGCCCGCTAAGAATCCACTATCACCATCGACGTCAAGATTACCACTTGTCGTCAGGGAACCATCTTCAACAACTGAACCTGTCGTATCACCAGATACAACCACACCGCCATCAACCCCATTTATTGTGACGCTGACTTCAGTCTCTGTACCGTCTACAGTTGTAACCTTGAATGTCTCGGTCAAGACATCCCCATCACCCAGTGCCTGAACAGCGGGAGAATTGGATGTCGTGTAGCTCCAGTTACCATCAGCATCGATATTAAACTCGCCGTAATCTCCAGTTTCCGCGGAAGGTTGGAAACCGCTTTCATTGTCATCCACATCGGAAACCAGCAATATGCCGTTTACCGTCGTGCCTGATCCTTCCTGTACTTCTCCTGTGGCCTCGCCCGTTATTACCGGAACATCATTTGTTCCTGATATGGTAATTTTCACATCCGCGCTTGATCCATCAACAGTCAGAACTTTGATTGTTTCAGAAAGGGAGCTTCCCTCGCTCAAATGCTGAATGCTGGCGTCTGCTTTGATTGAGTAAGTCCAATGGCCATCACTATCAATAATCAGATCACCATACTGACCACTGCGTGTGCCTGCTTGAAACTCCGCGCCACTAGCAGTAACCAACGTGCCCTCTGCCGTACCAGCCTGATCTTCCTTAACCTGTCCGGAAAAATCACCATCAATTCCAGTCGGAGGAGGGGCGCTGTTAGAAATATCGATCATTCTCTCAGAAACCGACATATCTGAATCAATATCAATTGCTTTGTCCAGAATCGTGACGTCAGCAATTTCACCGTCGAGCATATTGCGGCTATGCGTACCGCCAGCTGTGATGTCTCTATCAGAAGGAAGTCCGAGTTCATATCTGTCTGCGTCTCGAGAGCGTAAAAGAGCTCCATCTGCCCAGATTTCCAGCGTATTTTCAGATTTATTGAAGACTATTTGAACATCGTGCCAACCAGCTTCATCAAATACTCTGTTTATCCCAATATATTCTAACTTGCCTTCTATTGTTTTTATGGCAATTTTCAGCGAAGTATTATCGACAATAATGCCATATTGGTTCGGACTCCAGAACACCTTCTGGTGATTACTATCCAAAGCATTCATTTTGAATGTTACGCTAAGGGTAAATTCTTCACTATTATAAAATGAATCAACCTTGTCTAGTTTTACGACGCCGTCTCCAAATTGCTCTGAGGCTTGCTCCAAAATTTCATTTTCATTTGACGGAACTGGAGTAGGTTCTTCAGTCGCAGGAGGCGTCACTTCGCCAGGACTGTCCGTATCAGTTTGTTGGTCGTTATCGATTGTATTTTTTTGATCTTCTTTATCAATTTCATACATACGTTCATAAATTGATTGTGAGGAATCAATTTCGATAACCTTATTGACGATCGTTATATCGGCGATTTTGCCATCGAGCATATTGCCACTATGTGTGCCGCCAGCGCTGACGCCTTGTCGTGATGCCTCATTAATCTCTATATTTTCGACAGACAAGACCTTGACCACCGATCCATCTACTAAAAGAGACAACCGGTCGGCTGCGCCATCGAACACCACCTGAACATCATGCCATCCAGCTTCGTCTATCACATTCGGTACAGAAAAATATTCAAGCTTTCCACCCTCAGTGCGGAGCGCTACCTTCAGGTCATCGTTGTCGATAATGATCCCAAACTGTCCGGTGCTCCATAAAAGCTTCTGATGGCCATTTTCAAGACCGTTCAATTCAAACGCGACACTCAAGGTAAAGCTCTGCATCCCGAGCAAAGTTTGATCCCGGCCCAATTTAACAATACCGTCACCAAAATTGGAGGCAGCGTCGCCAAGTAATTCTTTTTCTTTTTCTGAGACTACAGAACTCATTTTGGTCATTCTCCTGAAGCATGTCCCGGAATCATCCGTTTCACATTTGCATAAATTAATTCCTTAGAAAGGTAAGCCCAACCTATGAACAATTAGTTACCATTTCCAAGTATCAAATAAATAAAAAAATATATGGAATTGAATAAAATTATATATGTATTCTAGCAAGATATTTTTTGTACTAAATATTTACATATATCAAACTATACAGCAACAATTCGCTTAATTATTTTTAATAAAACTGCCGACTTCCCATATTTAACCTACAATATTATACAATATTTGTATAATTCATCACCTCAATTTATCATTTCGACTGTCAATCACTTAGATTCGCTAAAATCATAAATGAACTTCGTCAACACAGCATTCCATCTTCAAGTATCTTTATCTGATAGAATCTAGGCCTAATTAAGACAGAAATATGCAAATACTAAGATAACCGCCATAAAACTGCTCATAAATTCCAATTTTTAGCTTTAACGAGAAATAACAATACTTCTCGTGATTTCCTTGGTTCTGCTGACAAAGTATTTGATCCAGAGCCTGACAGCGCCGATGTGGACGAAGCCATGATAGGTTAGGGCTGTTTATCGTAGCGCGTTGCGAGCCTCCGGGCATTTTTGAGTTTGTTGAAGCAACGCTCGATCCGGTCTCTGAGGGCATAGACATGGCCATCGAGCAACATCTGGATTTTGCGGTTACGGGTCGGGATAATGGCAATGCCGCCGCACTATTGCATGTCCTCGCGAATGAAATTGACATGCTCCTCTGAAATATTCTTGATTTTGAGTTATTCTGTTCCTGAAGAAGGAGACAGACGACAAAGAAATCACGGTTTTCTGATCGATCCGGAACTTTGCGCTAGTGGCGCGGAATACGCTGGCGCAGCCAGATCGTATGGAGGGGCGCAGAGTTCGCTGTCCTATTCGGTGCGATAATGGTCCGGAAAAAGTCAGTGCGTCGCTGGCGACCTGGGCCGAGAAGTGTAGGATCGGATTGCAATTTATCCAGCCTCGGAAGCCACAGCAGAATGCCTATTTTGAGCGCTATAACAGAACCGTCAGATATGGCTGGCTGAACTAATATATTTTGAAATAATTGAAGATGTACAGGGCGCAGCAACAGCATGGCTCTGGACATACAACAACGAAAACCCAATATGGCCATCGGCGGCGTACCGCCAAAACAAAAACTTGCCGTGGGTATGTCTTTGGCAGCTTTAAAGAAATCTACTTGCAGATACCCTTCAAAAAGGGAGGATTACCTTCGCATTTCGAACTCGGCAGCTGGGATTGGCGTTAGTAGAGGATGCCATTTTTCTTTCTTTGTTAATTTGTTAGTTTCTGCATACCCTAAATATAAACATCCTAATTCCACGAATACTCGCCTTGAGGTCATATTATAATCCCGACACGATATCATGAAAAATTCAATGCCTTGTGACTTTCGATACTCCATCACGGTAATAAGGACGGCTTCTAATAATTTTTGGCCCCGAAATTCGGGAAAAACTGTCGTTTGCCAATGCAATTCAGTGTTTTTTGGTATTCTTACAAAAAAATCAGATGATTGCTCGTAAGAGCGCCACCATTTTACGGCTGCCAGTTTTCCATTTACTTCAGCCACCCAAAGACCATACTCCAGCTCTGTTAGCCAACTAAAATTACCCCAATTCATAGTCTCTCTCGTGTCATTCAAAAAGTTGTAGTTCTCCTCAGATAATTCAGACCAATCAGAAATTCTTCTATAAGATAATCCTTGAATATTGCACATATCTGGTGCTTTTAGAGTTGCGAGATCCACCGAATAAATCATCTGACGTTTACTCCAAAAGGAGTCTCTTACAGTTCGTATAAATTGCTTTACAAACGCGAAAACGCCTTTTTTCCGTGCAGACCGCAACAATACCAATTTTTGCCGTTCCATGCTAATTTCCTTATGATCAGACTGCGGATATTTCCCATAACACACAGCCCCATACAAAGTATAATCTTGTCTCTTTTTGTTTAAAATGAATTAGTGTGGGTAAGACCTCTATTTTGGCAAATTGGTATCCTTTCATTGAGTGTGATTTGTTTGATCTATTTAGTGTAATAGACACTCACTCGTGGGACATTTCATTCCGCTATTGTAGTTTTCCTCTGAGAGATTCATAGGGTGTTTTCCAGCAAAGGCTCCGTGTGTTTTGATAAAGCGATAGAACGCCTCCCGTTCGGCTAGTTTGACTTCTAAATCCACATCATCCTTGTATTTGAGCAGTTGGTAAAACTGCTGTTGGTCGGGTTGATCCGGTCGCTCGACTTTGCCATTCAGTTGCCGTGCCCTGACTTAATATTGGCGCGGCGTGCACCAAGGTCTTTCACATGCCGCCGATCCGTTCTGACTTGCTGTATTCTGACGGGAATTTAGCGATGATATGATTTACAGAATTGATGGTATCTTCCAAAGGGTGCTTATCATATATTTTCAAGGCTAAGACAGATGTGGCAATCGGCTTACGCCATTTCTTTTCAGAACCCGGGAGAGCGTAGCGTCAGAAACACGCATATTATGATAGCGTGCTATGGATCCTTATCGGCCTCTGTAACTACCCATAGTTTATGCCTTATCTCTCTTTCATAATTGGTCATTCATCATTTTTGGGGCCTTGAAATGTCTATTTTACATGGACTATCCCGCAAGATTGTCGTTTCCTCCCGCTACATCCGAATGCATGAAAAGGAACGATTTCAATTTGGAACATATGCGGGCAAGACTTTAAAAAGTTCTTCTGAGAATTGCGTAAGCTTTTTATCCGCAAGGACCTCGGACATCGTCGACTTTATAGGCATGTAAAGCCTTACCAAAGCACCATCAGTGCGGGCGGAGGTCAGGCCACCTAAAAGTAAATTGAACTTGGCCTTATATTCATTCGCAAGGAATTTTCCACGCTGCTGGAACCAATAATATACAAGCAGTTTATTTTCCCCGCGAGAGATAAGAACGCGATTTACGGGAACCATCTGGTCTCCATTTTTCAACTCCATCTCGGACAAGTCTTCGATTTTCCATCCGCCGGAGGGAATACAGACGCGCGGGGAATGCGGCGTATTATTTGCAGACTGCTGCTCATAATATCCGATAAACAGGGTGATTGGTGGCGTATCATCCGCTCTATAGTGTCCCAGAAAATAGTCGCTCATATTGAGAATTGTCTGCTCAACATCCGGAAGATTGTCTTCCTCCGCTATCATATTATCGATTTGCAATGGAAAACTATCAAAAGAACGTCGCTCAGGAATAACGGGGTCGATTGTTCTCACAACGTTTACAATCACAGCGAAAACCACACATAAAGCAATAACAGAACATATCGGCGCCAAATAATGCGGCTTTGGGTCTTTCAAGTCTTCGGGCACAGAGACTTTCAAAACACCCGCCCCAACCGTCGCTTTTTCTTTCTTTGTAAGCGTCAAATAACATACCGCCAACATGATCGCAAAAGAGAAGAGGAAAAAGACCCAGCCTTCAAACAAGTGGAAAAATCCATCGGAGACATCGGTGTTAGTCCACTCGGCAAAGGCACCCGTTAGGAATATCCTGACACTATTCATAATTACCGAAACGACTGCAGCCAAGACAACGAACAAGCCTCGCTTCCATAACGGGATATCAAATAACATGCCCGCCAGAACGCCCAGCCCAATCATCGGATAAAGATATCGAAGGCCGGCACAAGCCTCGACCACAGCAAGTTTCAGGTTTCCCAAATCAATGATGTTTCCGTCCTGAAAGACCGATAGTCCAACCGCCCGGAGCATAACAACACTCATATCTGTTGAAACGAGCTGAAGGCCATACGTCAGGTTCGCATTTAGAAACGCCGGAGGCGGCACAACAAATGGCAGAAGAATAAGTGACGGAAGGACATATCGTCCGTAGGTAATGCCTCCGAAGGTGATAAAAAGACCAAATACCATCAAGAAAAGGCTAAGATGCCGAACATTCTCGATACCAGCCTTTACAGCGAGCGAATAAACAAATGCCGCGATCAGGCAGAATAAGACACCCACCCAATTTCCTCGGTTATCATACGAGTCGAGTAACGCCCTTCGAGCCCAAAGAAGATAGAACGATACAGCAAGCATCAGAGGACCATGGCTGAACTCTTCCAAGTTCACCCAATCCTCCCACAAGAGATGGGCATCCGGAATATAAACAATTAAGATTAGACCAATCAGAACGGGGAGGGCTATTCTTGTCCAATCAGAACGCTGCAAGGTCAGCTCCATTCAGCTATCTTCCTCAGTTTGCACCTGACAAGGCGCGGAAATTATCATATTTTCAATGGCAACGGCGATATCCATACAGCTTTGGGCCCTAATAATAGTACCCCGATGATGCTTCCTGAACTTTATTCAAAACGACACCGAGCAAGTTAGTAGATTGTAGCTGCCGGCGACATTCCTTCACTTCCGCCGGCTTTGTCTCGCCTGAAGCAACGATCATAAGAACACAGTCCACCTGCGGAATAAAGGCCATGGCATCATCAGTTGCCTGCAAGGGCGGCAAATCAAATATGCAGATACGTTTTGCATAGCGATCCCGCAGGTCTTCAACCATGGCTTTGACTTTCCGCGAGGTCAGTATTTCTGTCGAATTTCGGATCGACCGATGATTTGGCATCACCACAAATCTGGGAATACCCGGATTCACCATGACATCGTTATAAGAAATCTTGTCTTCGAAATAGTCGGCAAAAGTATTTTCATTCGGCAAGCCCAGATAATTTGCTATGCGCGGCCGCCGCAAATCAAAATCCGCAAGAAGCGCGGTATAATCTGTCTGCTTGGCGATACTGAGAGCGAGATTTATTGCCACTACGGTTTTCCCACATTCCGGAGTCGGAGACGTAATGGCCAGTGTGCGCCAATTGTTCGCTTCCATTTTGGCCAGAACCTGGGTTCGCAGAATATCGAAGCTAATGGAATTAGGATCCTCATTATCCAGTGTGATGATGCGATTTTTCTCTAAATGCGCAATGTCTAAATCGACAACACGGGTTTCTCTATAGATAATTTTCTCATCTGAAACATCTGCCGCTTGGAAATCAACCGCCGATGGCGCTTTCTCCCGTACAGGCTCCGTTTCTGACTGCCGCTCTTTAGCTTTGGCGATTGCTTCTTTAATACGTTCCACAATAATCCCCTAAAAAGATAAAAGCCTGATTTTGTCGAGAGCAACCCAGGCTTTGTAAAATAACAAATCAAGGGGTTGATAGAGAAAGTGTATGCCAATGGCAGCCACAACACCGACAACAATAGCTATCAGCAAAATAAACAACAATTTGTAGCGCCGCTTGCCTGTTTCAGATTGTGTCTGAATATACGGAATGGAAACAATTGGCGGATGTTTGAGTAATACCTCAAGTTCGGACGCCGTCCGAATGCGTCGATCCATAAATTCAACAAGAAAAGCAATGCCGATCCCCATCGCAATCGCAAGAGCCCCACCAATACCCATAATTCGCGCTCTATCTGGTCTAATCGGCACAGTAGGCACAATGGGAGGTTCAAGCAGTATGAACCGCTCAGCTTTATTCTCTTCTTCAAGATTTTGCGATAACTGTGCTTTCGCTTGTTTCGACTCTAAAACATTAAATTTTTCTAGGGCATCTGAATATTGCCTATTGAGAACACTCAAACCCCGCTCTACTTGCGGAATTTCAATGATAACTGCTTCTATTTCTGTAACCCTCTTCTTGGCTATCGCCACTTGCTGTTTTGCGTCGGATACTTGCTGCTCTACTGTGCTCATCCGTATCTGGATTTTTTCAACAATAGGGTTATAGGTCGAGCCAACAATAGGTTTGTTCTCCGCGAACGCCTTTTGTGCAAGGGCGTCTTCTTCCTGCTGTTGCAGCTCCAATGCGTCAATACGTTTGCGCAGTGCTTTCATATCAGGATGAGAATCTGTAAGCTTCGTAGAATTATCCAGCAACGCTTTTTTCAGGTCGCTTATATTCTCCTGAAGTTCAGTCTGTGAACCAGCACCATTTGCACTCGTCCGCCCCGCCCTTGCAGACGTCAATTCTATTTGTAGATACCGTTTTTCCTCATCGAGTGAGCGAATATCCCGGGTGTATTGTCTGATCTCTTCTTCCGCCCGTTCCAGCATCTTAAATCGGAGGTTCAAATGCTCGGGCAGGGCATCTCTATTTTGTTGTTTATAGGCAACAATTTGAATTTCTAGTTCGTTCACCTGATCCCGAAGTTTTTGAGTCTCGTTTTCAAGAAATGCCGTCGTTTCGGCCGCGCTCGCCGTTCTTGTCCTCACATTTTCATCCAAGAAGAGTGTAACCAATTCATTGGCTACTTTGGTCGCGATAACCGGATTCTGGTGTTCAAAGCCAACAGTAAAGGCGATTGCCTGAATCCCCCGTCTACCCCCCGAACTATTGGCGGTAATGACATCAATACTGATCTGGTTATGCATTTTTGCAACCAGCCTTGATACCGGAAGCGTAGACCGACCACTGGGAAAAACATCAAATTTATCAATAATTTCCAAGAGATTACGTCTTGTCATTACCCGTTGCTTGATGATGGTAATGCGCTGATTAGCGTCAGCCGTCACTGCGGCCTGCACGAATTCAGTCGGAATTTGCTGGGTTTCCACCAAAATGGTGCCGATTGATTGATAGACCGGCTTCATCAGCATTGCGACGGCTATACTCGCGCACAAAATGAGAATGAAGGGGATCAAAAAGAACAGAAACCGCCGCTTTGCCGCGGACAAAATATAACCGATGTCCAGGGAAGAGGTTTCCTCTTCTTGTAAAGTATATTCGTGGCTCATTCTTGTGCTCGAATCCATTGCATGTTCAAATTTTAGGGCGCTTTCCTGCCGATCAACGCCCGGTATTGTATCATAGCTCATCTGGCAAATAAGCTGTTTAACGCATACCAAGGACCTTTTTAAGCCGAAAGAGTTAAGGAATGGTTGGTATCCCATCTAAAACAAAAAATTGTAGTCAAATTTATTAATGTCAAAAAATGGTGGAATTTCGGCCAAGGTCAGTGAAATTCTTAACGACGCTAGCTCAAATAGTTCTTTCGTATCTTTAAATACGCGTTGATACCTGTTTTCACCAATTTATTCGAACTCTCTTCCCCCTTCTTAGCCGCGTAGGAACGAAGCAATGAATAGATTAATAAGCGTTCTTATTCACAAACCCGACGAAGGCAGTCATCGCCAGAATTTGTAAATCAAAGAAAAGTGACCAGTTCTCCACATAATAGGTATCGTAATTGACCCGACCTTCCATTTTTTCCAATGTATCGGTCTCCCCGCGATAGCCCTTCACCTGAGCCCAGCCGGTAATTCCCGGCTTAACTTTATGCCGCGCAAAATATCCGTCAATGAGCTCAGAATATTCCTCGTTATGATCAACTGCATGCGGTCGGGGACCAACAAGAGACATACTCCCGCCCACAACATTAAAGAGCTGCGGCAATTCATCCAGACTTGTTCGGCGGATAAAATTACCGACACGGGTAATACGACTATCCCCTTTTGACGCCTGGACCGTTACTTTCTGTTCCTCGTGGTTATGATACATGGATCGGAATTTATAAATTTCGAAAATCTGGTTGTTATACCCATAGCGCTTCTGTTTGAATAAAATCGGACCACTACTCTCCATCCGGATCGCAATCGCAACAACCAGCAAGACGGGCGCAAAAATTAGAATAAGGAGTGTGCCCAAAATGCGATCTTCCAATGCCTTAATCACAACCTTGAACCCGGATAACGGCGAATTGACCACTTCAATCATCGGCACGCCGCCAAAATGATTGGGGGAGGGCTGGTAGGGGAAGCGGAAGCCGACCAAATCCGAAACCAGGTGCACATGAGCAGGCAGCTCGCGCAAACGACTGACAATTTGAATCTGCCGATCGTCCGCATTCCAGGGCAGCGCCACAATAATATCATCAACATGGTTCGTGCGCACGAACCGCATCAGCGCGTCAATATTGCCACGGATCAAGTGACCCCCAACGGTAGGCCCAACGCGTCCGATACGATCGTCAAATATACCGACGACGTTATTGATGGCGGGCTTTTCATTCCCAAGCTGAGCGAGGAGCCGTTCGGTCTGTTTGCCTGCTCCGAGAATAACAACATTCCGCCTACAGATGCCTTTTCCTGCGAGGAAGCTAATAAGAAGAAAAGCCACAAACCGTGAGAATGTAACAAGAAAGAACGTGGTTGCACCAAAACTGTACATCCAGATACGGGAAAAATCATCAGAGACCTTGAGCGAGAAGGCAAGCGCCAATAACAGCATAAAGGATGTCAGGCAGACAACCGCTAGCTTCGGCAAATTCATAAATGGTGCCAGGATCATTGAGAATGTGTAAATACCGGCATATCGCCCGAGAAAGAAAAAGGTGAGCCAGATAAAACAAACCGCAGACAGATAATTGCCGTCCATAAGCAGGTTGTTTCCAATGATAATGCTATAGGTTATAAGTCCGGCAAGCAGGATCCACACGGTATCCAGAAAGCTGAATATGGTCGAGATGACGCGTGAGGACAGCGGGTAGCCGCCAGCCACTTTCACCTCATCCGTCATTAAGTCGTTGCCGGAAATCTTGTTCAACAAGAAATCTCCCTAAATACCGCATAAACGCTCTTGACCAAAAAGCCCTTGGTCACGCGTTAAAATCATGCTCTTGATACACTGCCGGAAATACATACCAATTTACGACAGGTTGATGGTAATTTACATCCAATTAAGTTAAATTTTAATAAATATACAATTGCCAAAATAGTCGAATTACGGGCTCGAATGTATCTCAACATCAGAAAAATCGCATATTTTCTTTTATGGTGTGGCCTCACCTCCGCCGTCATTGTGTCTTTATTGCCACCCCATCACAATCCGCAGTTCGGCGGATCGATGAGCGATAAAGTGGTGCATCTGGTTAGCTATGCCATTCTAGCCCATGTAGCCTGTCATGCTGGCCCAAACTGGCGCCGCAGGTATATTCTCTGTATTCTGGTATTTGTCGTCAGTATTATCATTGAATTTCTCCAACCCCTCACCGGGCGCACATTTGAGGGGATGGATATTGTCGCCAACTTTGGCGGCATTATCATTGGCATCCTGGTCATGAAAGTCTTCTTTCGCCGCGGTTACGCCTAAAAGCTGTCTCTATCTATTGAATATCAGTTATTTCCGCCCTGTTGTCGGAGGCTCCTGTCCCATAGCTGTATATGGGCCCCATATTGATCTTCGCGCACTTCCAGATATGCGTCTTTAGCTTGCCATGTCAGCACCAATGGATTCTCGACTTTACGTGGCAGTCCAAATTTTTCTTCCAAACCGACAATGATCCCAAGGTCATTGGCTTTCTTGTCCGGGAAGGTGGCTGTGATTTTCCAAATCTGGTGCCCTGCATCCGGCGCTGTAAAATTGACCCTGTATTTCACCCGCCCAGAATTGCCGCCGCGCCGGTTCACACATACCATTTCAGAGACAGGCCCGGCCCGTTTATTGCCGTACCGGCTCTCAACCGCACAGGAACCCGTGCCGACTGAGGCTGTGGTCTCACCCAGAAAATATCCTGTATCATCAAGAAGGGCGCGATGCAAAGGCGCACCAGTTTTTGGTGGAGGCGGCGGTGCTGCACAGGAAACAAGAATAATGCAGGCGACGAAAACTGCCGCCAAAGCCTTGAAATTACTTACAAAAATTACGCTAAACTGCACAATACTCTCCTGCAAGGGCACTTTGATGGCCCAAGCTTTAATAGAATTGATGGTCAATAGCAACGCCCAACCTTAGGGTCCTGACTCTCGGCGGAAAGCAGTGATGCATGTTCTAGTTCGGCGGCGATATGGTCCGGGGATTGAAGCCGCCTTACCCGGGTAAAAAGTTCGCTCGATTCTGGATATGTACGCCCGAGCAGTTTAACCCATTGCTTCAATCGGCCCGCCTGTCGATCCGGGTTTGACATGTCCCGCAACAATTCATGATAGGTTACGAGGAGTCCTTTGACGTTCGGCCAATCATAAGCAGGATTCTCAACGCCCTGCTGTTCGAGCGCCACTATTTCGCGCGCCAATGTTGGCCGAGCAATGGCCCCTCGGCCAATCATCACGTCTTTGAGGCCGCTAATTTCCCGACAGCGCAAATAATCCTGTACCGTCCATATTTCGCCATTGGCGACAACGGGAATTGCCAGAGCATCTGCAATCGGCCGCAGATACTCCCAGTGAGCCGGCGCTTTGTAACCTTCAAGTTTCGTGCGCGCGTGCACGGTCAGTTTGGCCGCACCCGCGGCCGCTATGGCCAGGGCGTTATCGAGTGCCAGGTTTTTCTCTGAAAACCCGAGGCGCATTTTCGCACTGACCGGAATATCGGGCGGTACCGCGCGGCGCACTGCGGATACAATCTCATAAAGACGCTCCGGCCATTGCAAAAGTGTTGCTCCGGCATCGCGCCGATTAACGGATTTTGCCGGGCAGCCAAAATTAATATCTATGCCCGGTGCGCCAAGCTCGGCGACAAAGGCGGCGTTCTCCGCCATAACTGAGGCTTCCCCGCCCATGATCTGGACATGAACCGGAACGCCAGCGGCTGTCTTGCCGCCAGTTCGGAGTTCAGGACAATATTTATAAAAAACCGAAGCGGGATAAAGGTTCTGACTGACACGGACGAATTCCGACACACACAGGTCAAACCCGCCAATCTGCGTCAGGATATCCCGCATATAAACATCAACAACCCCTTCCATTGGGGCAAGTGTCACAGCCGTCACGTCGTTCCGTCCTTTAAGTGCCGCAAATATTTTGCCCCATCACATTTTAATGTTAAAATAATACCGTATCGGGAAAGATCAAAATATTCGGACTGTCATAGGGGCAGTTTACAGTAAAAGGAAGACCTATATGAATATGTCTCTGTCTACTAGAGATAGCCTTCACGGCAATGCCACCAACCTCCAGGAATTTACCGACGCCGATCTTGCTGTACAGCGCATCGGCGAAATTTACGATGAAAATGTCGAAAAGATAAAGAAACGCTTCGCCGCTTTCGAAGCTGGCGACAAAACAAGCCCCGCAGATGACGCTTTCTATCCCTATCTCGGATTATCTATCAATAGCAGCGATATCAGCCACAGCGGAAAACTCGCGTATGGAAAACTGGACGCCGCCGGTAGTTTTGGCACGACCCTGACCCAGCCCGCTCTATTCGAGAGTTATTACAAGGAGCAAATCCAGCTAATCCTCAACAATCACTCACAACCCGTCGTTGTCGGTGTGAGTGACAAACCAATGCCACTGCCTTTTGTGATAGAATCGGCCTCGTCCAATATCTCAGCTGATGACATGCCGGCCTTGCAGAATATTTTCCATATGCCACAATTGGCCCGCATCAATGACCGTATCGCCAACGGCACTTATATTCCGCCGTTGAACGGACCCCGTCCTCTCTCCCTGTTTACGGCGCAACGGGTGGATTATTCCCTGCAGCGCTTGTCCCACTATACGGGGACAGCCCCGGAACATTTCCAGCGCTTCGTTCTGTTCACCAATTATCAGCGCTATGTGGACGAGTTTGTTCAGTACGGCAAAGATCAAGTTCTGAATGGTGATGAATATCGAGCTTTTATCGAGCCGGGAAATGTTCTGACTCCAAACCCTGACCTGACCGATCAACCCGCATCTGGCATCGCGCCGAAACATTTGCCGCAAATGCCCGCATATCACCTTGTACAGGGTCAGCATATGGGCATTACCTTGGTGAATATCGGTGTTGGTCCGTCAAATGCCAAAACCATTACCGATCATATTGCCGTCCTGCGCCCCCATTGCTGGCTAATGATAGGCCATTGCGGCGGATTGCGACGAACCCAACGGCTCGGCGATTTTGTTCTCGCCCATGCTTATGTGCGTGAGGATCATGTGCTGGATGAAGATATTCATCCCTCTGTTCCGCTGCCCGCCATTGCTGAAATTCAGGTGGCCCTAACCGAAGCCGTGGCCCGCGCCGCCGATACCACAACAGAAGGCGCGAGCCTAAAAGAGCATTTCCGAACCGGCACCGTCTATACGACGGATGATCGCGACTGGGAGCTAC
>JAESRG010000023.1 GCA_016764785.1 Paracoccaceae bacterium | reverse complement strand
TTTGGCGGCAAGGAAATGATGAAAGCGGCATGATAACCAAACCCGATACACCTTAACTTAGCTGCAAATCTGTCCTGGAAAGCAGGACCACTTCAGTGCTCACGCTTCTTGAGCACTTGCAGTGATCTTTAGAATTGATTCACCATTATAGTTCATAACAAGAATTAACCACCTGATTAGCAATCAAAGATTGTGTGGTCAAATATCACCAATGGTAAATTGGTTAAAGCTGTTCGTATCAAGAATTTATTGTTGGATTTAAGGCAATCATTTATGGAAGCGTTTGCGAATTCACTACGCAAAATCAGAAATATCAAAGCGATTTTTCGTAAAAATGTAATCAAAACTCTTATCATCAAAGGGGAAATGGACGACATATGTTCCGAGTTTGATAGCCCGTTTTACCTCGGACATAACCCCGATGTTGCTGAAAACAACATTGATCCGCTTGAGCACTATTGCCGTTATGGTTGGCATGAAAAACGAGACCCAAACGCAAATTTTTCGACCAGCTATTATCTAAGCATGAATCCAGACGTTGCCAAAGAAAATATCAATCCGTTTTGGCATTATATTGTTGCAGGACGGCAAGAAGGCCGTTCGGCGTTGCACCCGCGGGGCGACAAGGTTACGCGACTTCGCAGCATTTCACCTTTGGAAACTTGTGTCAGCCGGTCAATCAAGCCCACCTTTGGTGATGTTTTACTGAACTCTGCGCAATTAGTAACCATTGTTTTGAACGCGTGTACAATAAACCGACGCAGGCTGGTTGTATCAATCGGGCATGATCATTACCGCCAGACCACAGGTGGCATACAGTTATGTGTTAACCGTGAGGAACAGCTGGCACCACAATTTGGCGCGGTCTACCTTAATATCCACCCGTGGCAGCCATTGCCTCGGCTGGGTCACATAACGGATGATCCAGACCCGATAATGGCGCTTGTCCTTGACGGCCAAGATGTCGGATTTTGTCGCATGTCGACCCTCATTGATATGGTTGCAAAAACCCATAAATCGTTGAGCGATATTCAATTTATTATTCACCATATGTTAGGGCATATACCTGCACTGATTGTTGAACTTGTACAGGCTTCTGCAAAAAAATCCTGTTGGCTTTGGTTGCATGATTTCTTTACAATTTGCCCTAGCTATACATTGCAAAGAAATGACATCAGTTATTGTGCGGCGCCCGATCCTGCTTCAAATGCGTGCTCTCTTTGCAAATTTGGTGTTGAACGGCAGGCTCATTTAACGCAGTTAGATACCTTTTTTAAGCAATTAGATGTACATTTATTGTCCCCGTCCGTGGTTGCAAAAAAGTTTTGGCAGGATCATTCAAACTTGAAACCTGCCTCAATCAAGGTCGTCCCGCATGTTAAATTGACTTGGCAAATTGCGGATCAGGAAAACAAAGACGAACCAAAAGCAATAACGGTCGCCTTCTTGGGGACAGCGGCTCCTCATAAAGGCTGGGATATTTTTGAGAACCTTGCGCAGATGTATAAAGACTGCGAGAATTTTCGGTTTGTTTTTTTCGGATCAACAAATTTTGCATCAGAGAATATTGACTTTACCCATGTAGAAGTTACAGCCGAAGATCCCGATGCAATGATCCGAATGGTACGTGAAAACCATGTAGATTTCGTATTGCACTGGGCCAACTGGCCGGAAACTTTTTCGTTGTCAACGTATGAAGCCCTCGCCGGAATGGCTTACGTTATCACAAATCCAATTTCTGGAAATGTAGCAACCAGTGTGCGAAAGTTTCGTCGTGGGATTGTTCTGAATGATAAGTCCGAATTGGACAGTTTTTTGACCAGTGATCGAGCGCTGGGCATGGTCAAATCCTTGCGCCAAATACGCCAGACAAAGCAAACAACCTATCAGCTAAGTGAAATGGCATTTGCGGCATTTAAATGGGAAAAACCAGCCATAATTAAAGCCAAAAAAACAAAAACGAGCAATCGGCAAGTTTTGCAAAAGGGCGGGTCGTCAAGATGAGCGTCCATGTCTTTACCAGTTGCTCATACAGTTATATCAACCGCGCGCGTGTGCTTGCTGCTTCTTTGCGCCATGTGCATTCTGACTGGGTTTTCTGGCTGGTTATAACCGATAGGGAGCCTGAGGGGTTTTCTTTTGATCTTTCCAATGAAGATTATGACCATATTTTGACAGCCCACGACATGTTTGGTGAAGAAACAAACAGCTGGTTATTTGGGCACGACATCGTCGAGGCCTGCACCGCAGTCAAAGGTCAGGCAATGCTGCATATCCTAAGCGATCCGACATGCGATAAGCTGGTGTATTTTGACCCTGATATTGCTGTTTTTAATTCGATGGGTGATGTGATTGATCATCTCGATCATTATTCGATTGTGTTAACACCACACCAGATCGACCCAGATGACGCTGATTATTTAACTGCTGTGCGCGACAACGAAATCACGTCGCTTGACTACGGCATTTTCAACCTTGGATTTATTGCTGTTGCCAATGATGACGAAGGATTGCGTTTTGCGCGTTGGTGGGCTGACAGGCTGCATGACTGGTGCCATGACCGGTTGGATATCGGCCTATTTGTTGACCAGAAATGGTGTAATCTCGTGCCTTGCTTTTTTGATAAGGTTTTAGTGTTGCGCGATCCGGGTTATAATGTGGCAAGCTGGAATTTAAGCCAGCGTGTGATGCAGTATGACAAAACAGGTCAGGCCTTGATAAATGACAAACCATTACGGTTCTTTCATTTTACCAAACTTGGGCCGGTTGGTGACAGGATGACCGAAAGATACGCTGAAGACAATATCGAGATTTATGAGCTGTGGTGGTGGTATCGCCATCAAGTCGAGCGATATACGTCTGATGAAATACCAAAAGGGTGGTGGTCTTACGGCCAATTTGATAACGGAGAAAAAATTTCCAAACCTGTTCGTGAGTTATATCGTGATCGCCAAGATTTGCGCGATGCATTTACGGAACCCTTCGTAACAGGTGAAGGGTCTTTTTTCGAATGGCTGGTGGCCCAAACAGATATGATAAGTAATCCGCAACATCGCGGATTTAAGGCAGTTTAGGAAATGCTGTGCCTTGAGCAAAATCCAATACCCGTAACTTGATAATCAAAGAGAATAGAAAAATGTCAGAAAAAATATTCGTGTTAGGAGACTCGCGCACCGGAACAACCACGCTTCACAAATTTTTGAAATTGACGGGCATATCTTCAATTCATTACTTTTTCAAACAAAGCGGTGTTTCAGACCCAGCACATTTAGATTTTGACAAAAACTGGCAAAAACTACGGGCGTTCATCGACAAACCGACGTACAACGCTTTTTCTGACTACCCTCTGCGCACATTTTACAAGGAAATTTTTGCGGCTTATCCGAACGCGACCTATATTCTCTCAACTCGCAAGGATGTAGAAACCTGGCGCCGCAGCATGATTAGCTTTTTTGGAAAGTTTGGTATCGATATCAATATCGACGAATTAACCAAAGCATACAGGACCATAAACCAAAACATCCGGGATTTAGCTGACAAACACAAAGTCCGGTTCATCGAAATTTGTATTGACGATGATTCAGAAAAAAACGGTCATATTCTTTCTGATTTTTTAGGTTTACCCGAACGGTTCAGTCTCGGTTGGGAGAATAGCGCCCAAGCTTACGACAATACGATTTGGTCTTCCAGAGTCACTTTTTACAATACCAAATCAGCGGATTTCTTGAGTTACGTAAAAGGCATCACCGGGCAATCAAAGGCTATGCTGTCTGAATATGGTTGGGCTTATCTAATCAACGATTCCTCAGAATTTCTTGACTATTGTTATGGTAATAAACGGTGGTCCTCCAAAAATCTGGATGCTGCAAAAGGAACGTTGCAACAGCGTAAAGATATTTTGGCCAAAAATGGAATTTCATATCTAAAGTTTGCTATCCCGGAAAAACAAATAATATATCCGCAATATTTACCCAAGATATTTGAGGGTCACACAATTTCAGATCAGCGGCCGGCGGCGCAATTGCAAGCGCTGAACCTGGATTTCTTTAGTTATCCCGATGCGCTACTAAAAGACGTCCGTTCTTATGGGCACGTATATTTCCGGGGTGACTCGCATGCGAACTGGCTGGGCGCATATTTTATTTATCACCATATCGTGGAAACGTTGAATGCGACGCTCGCTAATAGTGGCTTGGCCCAAGTTGGTGCGTTTAATCTGAGCGACCTAAACGTGAGCTTGGCGGCTTATGCTGGTGATCTTTTCACCCAGCTTGATAAAGAAATGCGCGGTACTTACAATGGAGCTTGGAGGGCTCTTAACTTGGGCGACAAAATGGAGCATTTAATTCTTTATAAATTGCCTGAATCCAAACGCAAAGCACGTGCAAAGCCTGTTGGAAAAGTCTATCTCGACAAACTTGGTGAACGCGAAACATTCCGGTTTTCCCATCCAGACAAAAGATTACCGAAAGCAGTTATTTTCAGAGATTCAACATCTGACTATCTGGTTGATCTTCTGGCCCAGCACTTTTCAGAGAGCTTGTTTATCTGGCATAAGGGGGTAGTTTACGACGATGTAATAGAAAAAGAACAGCCAGACGTAGTTTTGCATATAATGGCTGAGCGCTTCATCGTTCAATACACTCATGTATCGGCTTTTCAAACACTTGGTGTCTAGTAACTGAATCCTCAAGACGCCTTCCAGTATATATTTCGAGCCTGCATAACATTTGCCATAATGGTGGGTATTCACGAACACGCGCTCAGACGCGCCGTGTCGCGTGGACGGTCCCATTTTACCCGCCCTTGAAACCCTGTTCAAAACTGTCAAATTAGTGGCCCAAAGCCAGATTATCGGTTGTGGAACGAGAGACAAATGACGGCAAAATGAACGTACCTTTGCAATGCTGCAAGCACGCGGGATATTGCTGATGCTCGTGTTCGCTGAACTGAATTCTTGTATTATTCCCAATCTTGACTTTATTATTGGCGGGACTGACCTGCGAAGCGGGCCAACGTTATTTCAACGTTTTTGAGGTATCCTCTAGGGGTTTTTCCCAGAAAATCTCTAAACGCGCGGGTAAAATGAGCCTGATCAGAGAAACCTGTTTCGGCAGCCACACCTGCTAAATCACCACCGTTACTTGCTAAAAGCTGATTTAAGGCTTGGTTGATTTGCAAGACCTTGCAAAAGGCTTTTGGGGTTAGTCCGATCAGGGTTTTGAAATCCGTTCGAAACTGTCGTTCGGCCAAGCCAAGTTCATCGACCAGATCAGCAAGTCGGATATCACCATCCACGGCCTCGATGCGCTCAACCGCAGTTACAATTTTGTCAGAAACCACATGCTTTGGCAATCGAGATAGAACATCGGCTAACAGCGCCATACGCGCACTTACGGGTAATTCCCCCGCGCCAAATATCTTTTCCAAATGTGGTTTTAGGCCCGGATTTAATACGTGTGGAGCCGCGGCATCTTCCAGCATTTTCGCGCCCGTTATTCCGAGTAACTGGAAATGGCCAAGCGCCGAGAATTCCAGAAATATTTGCCCAAGATCACGTTGAAATCCTGCGGAAATTTCGCTTTTATTTACTTGACCAGATAGATGAATCGGCCCGTCTATATCACTGTCAAACCGGGTTTCACCGTTCACTATTCCTTGCCAACGGCCACGCCATACCCAGCCTAAATAGTGATAGCCAGTGGCGCAAACATCAATCAACATATCCACCTGCTCGGTGCTGTCAGCTATAAGGATCCGGCGCACGTAGGGCTTTAAACTTTCGGGTACGTCAATAGGCCGGTAAATGTCCGGGTTGGATGTTTTTGTCATTCTACGGCCCTTAGCTCCCGATGGTTTCTGCTCTGCCGAAATGTTCAATACATGCCAGATTGGATCATAGTAGGATTGGCAACGTAATGTTGTGAGGCTGATATTGCGAGTAAAACGTATGACTAAAGCTCAATGAGTACAAGAGACTTCATTTTTAGCGGGTACGTTGTTTTTTGAATTTGTCGGGCACAATTATCCTCATCACAGACGGCACAACGATAGGTTTTTGTCACAAAAAAGCTGGTTAAAAGGACGACTTAAGTGAAAAATATAGTTTTGGCTTCGATACTGGGTTTACTGACGGCGACCGCATCATTTGCGCAAGACCTGTGTCGTGCAAACCTGTCAAACGAAGACCTGACGGGTGAGTACAGAATCTCAATAGGCCCGGGCACCATGACTGTGGTTACCCGCAAAGGAGATCAACGTGTCCATGATGCCCCGTTGTTGATGGAGGGGATCGCAACGATTGCGATATATGACGGTGTGCCAATTTTGTATTCTGATAATCTTTTGGGCGGGGTCATGCAAATAGCCCTGCGGCCCGCCACAAATGCTGAAAACAATCTTGATTTTCTGGATGATCCAACCATCCCGACAGCCGGATCAGAAGACGTCGCCTTTGTTTCGGGCTGTGAGAATGCAACCGACCTGCCACAGCTTATTGGAACAGGCACCCTGACCGGCAATGGCATTGCCATTCCAAATTCAGTTCATCTGATGGTGTATTTGCAAGACGACGGCGGAATTTCCGCAATTGGTGTTTATGACAGCACAGTTATTTCAGAAGCAGCCAGTGGGCAAATTGTGCTTCATGTGCGGTTTTCAATATCCAGTTTCTAATAAAATAGACGAATAGAAATCGATAGAAAACAAGAGAACCAACATGTCAGAACAAAATGAACCCAACCAACGGTTAATGAATATTATTCTGGTCATTGCCGGGTTGGCTTGTGGGCTGGTCGGTGCGGGTTTCACTTATGTTGCCTACACCTATTCCCAAACAGTTGTTGCAACAAATGGCATTGTTACGCAGCAGTTTGTCGAAAACGGGCACGACAGCAGCAGAAGAATATTCTACCTCGTAATATCCTTTTCAGATCAACAGGACCTTCCCCATGTCGGCCAGGTTTCCTCGCGAGATCCAGACCACAGCTTCCCTGTGGGCACAGAACTAAGTATTCTGTATGACCCCGATATTTTGGTTGATATTAATAGCTTTAGCCAAATTAAATTGAACAAATGGTTCGAGGTTTGGGGCATCGGTTTTATTTTCTCAATGGTGGGCATCTTTACCATGGTGGCCGTTTTTCTTGTCTACCGAGACAAAAGAAAGCGCGCGCAGAGTGCGCCGCTTTAGCTGGGTCACTTGTGGTTTAGTTCGTTTGTTTTAACCAAAGTTGCAGGGTCGGAAATGGAATAGTGAGGGAGTTTATGTCAATAAAAGATAAAAAACCTACGGATATCAGGAAATATTACGACAAAGATGGTAACGAAATCGCGCCGCCCACTATTGCTCAGCGCATTCAGGCGACACGCATTATGGGTCTTATTGGTGCGGCGTTGATGGCGGGGTTTCTGCTGACAATCGGGTATTCAGTTTTTGAAAACGCAAAGACAATCGGGGTTGATGGAATTGTGGTTTCGGTCAGCACTGTGGTCGAAAAATCCAATAGAAGTTCGACCGGCTACTCCCAGACAACAACCTATCGTCATGCGTTCAATTTTACGGATCGGGAGGGCGTAGAACATGTTGCGGATGCTGTCGGGCGGGCGCGTGATTCACGCTATGATCGCGGAGAAGTCGTTTCAATCGGCTACTATCCCGATGATTTCACTAAGGTCCGCGTGCGTTCCTGGTTCGGGCTTTGGAAGGCTCAGCTGGCGCTTTTTGGCCTTGGGCTAGTGCTGATCATTTATTCTTTCTGGGGGGTGCGGCTGATCAGAAATGAAGAACAGGCAAAAAACTAATTATTTAAAGTTCATAGGAAGAAAACCATGTCAAAGAAGATGAAACTCAGCCCGCGCAGCATAACAATTATCGTCCTACTCGTCGGACTGCTTTTTATTACCTCCGGCGCTAGCATCACGTACTTTTCGCATCAGTTCACCAGAATTGCGATTGCTACAACGGGTGTTATTACCAATGTTGATGTAAGCCGGTCGAGCAACGGCAGCGGCTCGACATCGTATACCTACATGCCCACAATTTCGTTTGTTGATGAACAGGGCATAGCCCAAAGCGCACGAACGCCGACCTCATCCCACAAATACAATCTTCCAATCGGCACAGAAATGGACATTCGCTACAATCCATATGACCCAAGCCGCATCAAGCTGGACAAATGGTTTGACCTTTGGGGCTTCGGGGCTCTCTTTTTAGCGATTGGCTTTGGGATCTTTGCATATGTCGTTTTTGCGGCGCAGCAAAAGAAAAAGTACGACGATTCGCCGCGTAAACCAAATGCTCCAATTGAAAACCCCGAACAAGTTATCGCGTTCCTTCGTAAGATGGGGCGTGATGCAGAAGCTGATGAAGTTCTCAAGAAAATGCAATCAGCCGATAATGATGCGCGACCCCGTGATTAAAAGAACCGTGTTTAGATCAACAGAAAATTGACTTCAAAATTTAGCAAAACCCATAAGAGGAATAACAATGAAATACTTTTCAATCCCCGCAGCCGCGTTGCTTTTGGCAACTTCCGTATTACCTGCTTTTTCGCAGCCAACTCCGTGTTCGGTCGGCACATGGGCTCCGGATTATGATGCGCTAGAGGCGCGGATTAAAGACCAGATCGACGCCCCTAATGCTGTGTTTTCGGGCACTATAATGATGGTTATCAGCATGACAAACAGCGCAGAAGAATTGCAGTTTCAAGCTGAAAACTGGACTGTTGAACGTAAGGACGACGCAGACGATGATGCAAGGCTTGTGCTTAACGGTACTTCACTGAATTCTCTTATGGTAAACCAGACAAGTGCCTCACTTGAGGTCACTGATTTTCACATGGCTCAGCAGTCAAATAACTACGCTCAAACATTTATACATGATAGGGTTGAGATGAATATCGGTTTGATAGAATCGATGCTTCCGGTTGGCGAATGGGCAAGTGGCGAATGGTCCTGTGTAGATGATGTCATCCAATTTACGATCTACGATCAGGACTCAGACGGTCATCTGGTTGAAACTTGGTATCGACAATAATCACCGACCTTAAATCCGTCAGCAAGGCAATGATCCTTGTCCGGAAACTTTGACCCGCAAGGGTGCCGTTTCTAACTTGGGGATGCTAATTCCAGCATTCTTGTTTGACCAACCACAGAAATTTTAATGAGGTTTTGACCATGGGGTTTTTTGACGTCGTTTTCGACATGATAAAACCGGATTTTATAGATAACTCCGAGAAAGTTTATAAGCTACTAAAACTCGCAAAGAACGTCGGCAAGCAACCCGCAGAAAAGGATGTTAAAGCTTTCGTCGGCGTTCTAAAAAAGGAGTGGCTAGAGGAAGTCGAAACGCAGCTTAAGCACGATGTAAAGCGGATGGATAACGCACTCAAGGTTAAGCTTTCCTTGCCCGGCGATAAAATCAATAAACTGCAACGAAAAGTCTTTGCTACCTATAAAAAAGAACGCGCAGAAGGGTTAGAACCCTCTAAGTGCAAGGCTACTCTCAGGGTCCTTCGAGACCTTGATCGCGAAGTTGCGCGGTCTGAGAAAGAGCTGACAGAATATGCCAAATCGGAACTTTATGCCGGAAAAATCTCTGGTCCGATTGTGCGAAACTATAAGGCCCGACAGCGTATGGCCGCTGCGCTGCGTAACGCACTTGCTGAAATGCTGACAAACCCAGCATATGGACTTTTTAATTCAGAGATTTCGGTCTATCTTATTCATTGTATAGACCTTGCGAAATATTTAAGGCAGGCCGAGATTTCTGCGAAAAAGCTCGGCGCGCGCGCCATGAAAGACGGACGTCTCGCGATGAAAAGGGCAAAAATTCTGGCCGAAGAGCTGCGATACGTGCGTAGAACAGGCTATTTAGAAGATTTGGAGGATCGCAACAAGTTTCGTCTCCTTCCTGCGTTCTGACCTCACCCGTGTCTTGTTTCGAGGGGAAGTGTTTGCGTGTCCGTCGCCCAAGAAATGGACCTGTCCCGCTTAGAGGCCGTTTAGCCGATTGAGAACCTCGCTTGCGGAACTCACCAAGGCCAGTGCTCGCGATCAAAACCATGTAAATAGGCCGAACACACGACCGTACTGACTGAACAATCCTCGGATATCGATAATGGGGGAGGAGGTCCGCTGGAACACATTTGCTGAAATAATAAATTCTTTGACGAATAAACGTAAACGGCGCTACTTTGTAATTCTGGGTCTGCACTCCGGCGCAATATTTAGAATTATTGAGTGTTTACAGTATGCTTGGTAATTTTCTGGTGCCCAGGAGAGGACTCGAACCTCCACATCCATACGAATACTAGCACCTGAAGCTAGCGCGTCTACCAATTCCGCCACCTGGGCACAGGTGTAGTATGGCGCGGAATTACAGGCTGTGCGTTAGGGTGTCAACGGGACATTTACGAAAGTCGTGTAACAAATTGAATTGTTCTTGTTCCCGCCTCGTTGGCGCGGTATTCAGGGGCAGGTTTTATTGGGAAGCATGATATGAACAGCACTCCTCCTTTGGTTACGATATTTGGCGGCTCTGGATTTTTGGGGCGGTATATTGCTCAGCGTATGGCCCATCAGGGCTGGCGGGTTCGCGTAGCGGTGCGCCGTCCGAACGAGGCGATGTTTGTGCAGCCCTATGGCCAGGTTGGCCAGGTAGTGCCGATTCAAGCTAATATTCGCGATGATGCGTCAACCCGTGCGGCGATTGCCGGTGCCGATGCGGTGATCAATTGCGTGGGCATTTTGGCTGAAAATAGCCGCCAGAAATTTGACACCGTTCAGGCTGATGGTGCCGCGCGAATCGCACAAATGGCGGCCGAGGCGGGCGTGGCGAAATTCGTGCATATTTCGTCGCTTGGTGCAGATGCTGATTCTGACAGCAAGTATTTGCAGACCAAAGCCGAAGGCGAGGCCGCCGTGCTGGCCGCTTATCCGAACGCTGTTATTTTGCGTCCATCGGTGATGTTTGGCACGGATGACAGCTTTTTCAACAAATACGGTACTATGGCGCGGTATTATCCGATTCTGGGTATGGTTCTGCCAGACGCCAAGTTTCAGCCGGTTTTTGTCGATGACGTAGCAGCGGCTGCGCAGGCCGCTGTGCTGGGCGATGCAACCGGTATCTATGAGCTGGGCGGACCAGATATCGATACGTTCAAAGGGTTAACCCAACGGGTTATGACCTCGGTTCGTCGGCATCGATTCCTGATTAAAATGCCACTATTTATCGGAAAAATATGCGCCCTGTCGAACGAGATTTGGCATAAGGCCACACTTGGCATTGTGCCGCTGGCGCTGACTCGCGACCAGATTAAAATGCGTCAATCCGACAATGTAGTTTCTGAGGGCGCACAGACATTGGCTGATTTGGGTGTGGATGCAACGGCGATGGATACCATCCTCGACAGCTATCTATATCGGTTCCGTCCGCAAGGTCAGTATACTGACCTGACGAGTTCAGCCAAGAACCTGCGCGGCTGAGTGGCTGATCTCGGCTTCTTCATCAGCTGGGATAACCCAGACATTCTGCGCTGACGGGCCAAGCCAATCTAGCTTTGACATAATCGATGTGCGTACCGGCTTGGCATTTTCGCCAATGCCGCCGGTAAACACAAAACCATCAACGCCCTGCATGGCCGCAATCATTGACCCTGCGTGGCGCGCCACCCAATAACAATAATGCTCAACAGCGAAACGTGCTGCGGCACTGTTGGTTTCCAGCAGGGTTTTCATATCGCCGCTGCCCGCTAACCCCGTCAGGCCGCTTTGTTTGTTTAGTACATCGCTGATCGCGTCAGCAGACATGCCCAATTGACCCGCCATATGCAGCACCACGCCGGCATCCATTGCGCCAGCGCGGCTGGCCATCACCAATCCGTCCATTGGTGAAAACCCCATCGTGGTGGCAATACTTTTGCCATCCACAATCGCGGCCAGACTGGCCCCGGCCCCCAGATGCAATGCCAATAATCGGCGCGGCAGCGGTTGACCCGTTTCAGCTGAGAACCGGCGCACCAGTGATGCATAGCTCAACCCGTGAAACCCGTATCGCCGAATGCCCTGATCGCGAAATTGTTGGGGCAAGGGGATAACGGTCGCGACCTCGGGGTTGGTGGCGTGAAACGCCGTATCAAAACAAGCGACTTGCGGTAGGGTTGGAAACCGCGCGCTAACCGCGTCGATGACAGCAAGCGCCGGAGGGTTATGCAGCGGCGCAAGCACCGCAACATCCTGAATTTCCTGACGTAATTGAGGGGTCAGTTGCGCCGACGTGCTCCGCGCGCCGCCATGCACAATACGGTGGCCGATAATTTTCGGCGGTCCGTCCATGCCAAGCTGCGTCAACGCCGCGTCCAATGATGGCGTGCCGTTGATCTGCCCCGCTGCTAGCTTAGTCGTGGCAGACAGATCATAAGCGGCGAATTTCAGGCTGCTAGAGCCCGCGTTCAGCGCCAATATCCACCCGTCTGCCATGGTTGCTTAGGCCTCGTATTTCTGCATATCGTTGGCACTGATCCCTGCCACCGAAACCGGAGTTGTCATGGCATCACGGCGGAAAGGCTCGCCCATTTCTTGGTTGAGCATCACTTCGATAAAGGTGGTTTCACCGTTGTTCATCTGGGCTTTAACGGCGGTGTCCAGCGCGTCGGTCAGGCCTTCCATCGTAGTGGCGACCACGCCATTTACGCCACATGCTTGCGCGATACCGGCGTACGACACGTCGTAATCCAGCTCAGTGCCAACAAAATTGTCGTTGTACCAAAGCGTAGTGTTGCGTTTTTCAGCGCCCCACTGGTAATTGCGGAAAATTATCATGGTGATCGCGGGCCACTCGTCACGCCCACAGGCGGTCATTTCATTCATTGAAATCCCGAAGGCTCCGTCGCCGGCAAAGCCGACAACCGGCGTGTTTGGTTGGCCGATTTTGGCGCCAAGGATGGCCGGAAGGCTATACCCACAAGGGCCAAACAGACCCGGCGCCAGATATTTACGCCCGTCTTCAAAACTAGGGTAAGCATTGCCAATCGCGCAGACATTGCCAATATCGGAGCTGATAATCGCGTTCTTGGGCAGGCTGGACTGAATAGCGCGCCATGCTTGACGCGGTGACATATGGTCCGATTTGGCGGCGCGCGCACGGGCGTTCCAATCGGTGCCCTCGTCGTCGTCCTCGTGATCCATCGACGTTAACGTCTGGGCCCACGCTGATTTTGTGGTGGCAATCAGGTTTTTCCGATCAACGCGGCCAGCATCGCCGGCGGTATCCGAAAGCTGCCTCAGAATTTGCTCTGCGACCTGTTTAGCATCGCCAACGATGCCGACGCTGACGGCTTTGGTCAGGCCAATGCGATCCGGGTTGATGTCGACCTGAATGATTTCAGCCGCGGTCGGCCAGTAATCAATGCCATATCCCGGCAGAGTCGAAAACGGGTTCAACCGCGTACCCAGCGCCAACACTACGTCAGCCTTGGCGATCAATTCCATCGCGGCCTTGGAGCCGTTATAACCAAGCGGACCAACAAATAGTGGGTGTGATCCAGGGAACGCATCATTGTGCTGATAGCCACAGCAAACCGGCGCATCCAGCCGTTCAGCCAACGCAGCAGATGCCGGAATTGCGCCGCCAATCACCACGCCTGCACCGTTCAGAATAACCGGAAATTTGGCCTCGGACAGCAACGCAGCCGCCGCTGCAATTGCGTTCCGCCCACCCGATGGGCGTTCAAAGTTCACAATTGCGGGCAAATCAATGTCGATCACCTGGGTCCACATATCGCGCGGAATATTGATCTGCGCGGGGGCAGACAGGCGTTTTGCCTTCATAATAACGCGGTTCAGCACCTCAGCCATGCGCGACGGATCGCGGACTTCTTCTTGATATGCGACACAATCTGCGAACATTCGCATTTGTTCAACTTCCTGAAAACCACCTTGTCCGATGGTCTTGTTGGAGGCTTGCGGCGTCACCAGCAACATCGGTGTGTGATTCCAGTATGCCGTTTTGACGGGGGTCACAAGATTGGCAATGCCGGGGCCATTTTGCGCAATCGCCATCGACATCCGCCCGCTTGAACGGGTGAAACCGTCAGCCATCATGCCTGCGGTATATTCATGCGCGCAATCCCAAAAGGTAATGCCCGCCGCCGGAAAATAATCTGAGATCGGCATAAAAGCCGACCCAATGATGCCAAAAGCATTGTCGATACCGTGCATTTGCAAGACTTTGATAAAGGCTTCTTCGGTGGTCATTTTCATGGCAGGATTCCTGTATAAAAGGGGGATGCTTCATCAATATATGCGAGGTTGCGGCGTGCCAGAATAGGGCCAGATATCAAGTCAGGCTATAGCCAGTTCAATAATCCTCGATCGCTCGCACGATTCGACGAACCCCCTCGGGGATGCGTTCAGACTTGATCGAGGAATACGCAAGCCGAAAGAAATTCTTGGGCGTATCATCGCCATTAAAGAACGGTGCGCCTGCCTCAATCAGCACCCCGTTTTCGGCCAACCGCTTGGCTAACACTTCGGTATCAATCCCTTTTGGCGCTTCAACCCAGAAATTCGACCCCCCGAACGAGGCCCGCCCCGCGACGTTCAAACAGGTGCCTTCCAGTTCTTGCTCCATCACTTTGCGGCGTTTTGAAAACACCGTCCGCATGCGTTTTATCATGGCATCGTAATGCCCCAGCCCTAGAAAAAATGCCGTGGTGCGCTGAATATTGCCCGGCGGATGCCGTAAAATCGCCAGCCGCATGGCGCGGGCCTGTTCAATAAAGGGTTCAGATGCCACCATGTAGCCCAGCCGCAACCCCGGAAATAGTGATTTGGAAAAGCTGCCCACATAGATCACCCGCCCGTCTTTATCGAGCGATTTTAGCGCGGGAGATGGCGACTTCAGGAAGCTCATCTCAAACTCATAATCATCCTCGACGATCAGGAAATCGCGTTCCTGTGCTAGTCGCAGTAATTCGTGCCGCCGCCGCATCGGCATGGTGGTCATGGTGGGGCATTGGTGGCTGGGTGTGGTGAAAAGCACGTCAAAATTGTCGGGTAATTGTTTGGGCAGAATACCGTCAGCGTCAACATCCACCGTGATGCTTTGACAGCCCGTGTGGCGCAGAACCTCGGCGATTCCGTAATATCCGGGGTTTTCATGCACAGCGACCGACTGCTCATTCAGCAAAATTTGGGCTGCCATCCACATGGCATTTTGGGCACCGACCGTGACCAATATCTGTTCGGGCCGAGCCAGAATTCCGCGTCGTGGCAGGGTATGACGGGCGATGAAGTTCACAAGTTCAGGGTCATCATTTTCGGCGTAATCCGACGTTAAACTATCGAATTCTTTTTTGCCCAGCGCTTGCAAGGCGCACAGCCGCCAATGGGCCTGATTAAACAGGCTTGGGTCAGGTTGGCCGCATACAAACGGATACGGATAGCTACGCCAGTTGAACTTTTTCAACGCCGTTTTACCCCCCGTAAACGTGCGTTTGATGGTGTCGCCCCAGTTAACCCGATCGACAAACATCTCACCCTTGATGGGCGGCAGCGGCGCGGTTGGCGCGGTTTCTGACACGTAATACCCCGACCGCCCCGTCGCGGTGATGTAATCATCGGCGACCAATTCGTGGTACGCCAACGTGACGGTTATGCGTGAAATCCCTAGATGCGTCGCCAGTTTTCGCGAACTTGGCAGCTTGTCGCCCTGTTGGAATCGCCCCGACAAAATAGCCGAGGCCACGATTTGTCTGATCTGGTTTTGCAACGACCCTTGGAAATTCGGGTCAAGAAAAAAGGTATCTTCAACAACGGGCATGGTTTTCCAAACTGGACTTAAATCGGAATCGATTCTGGGGGTAATCAAAGCCTGAAACCGATCCTAGTGTCAATTCAGATGCTGCAAATCGCACTCGTTTTCCGTATTTTCACAAGGGGCATACCATGGCCAAAGACGCGCAAACTAACTCGCTTGAGGAGTTCTGGATTCCCTTCACGGACAACGCCGGTTTTAAGAAAGACCCGCGTTTAATCGTCAAAGCTTCGGGTAATTACATGACCGACCATCGTGGCGGCACGGTTCTTGATGGCTCATCCGGTCTGTTTTGCAGCCCCGCCGGTCATTGCCATCCAAAGATCATCGAAGCTGTACACGAGTCCATGCAAAACCTGACCTATGTGTCGGCTTTTGGCACCAGTCACGCGTCAGCTTTTGCCTTGGCTGAAAAGCTCGCACGCCTGCTTCCTGAAGACATCAACCATGTTTTCTTTGTGAATTCAGGGTCTGAGGCTATTGATACCGCCCTTAAAATTGTCATGGCTTACCATTCGGCGATGGGGTCTGACCGGCATCGGTTTGTGTCGCGTGAACGGGCGTATCACGGCGTAAATATTGGCGGCGTGTCGCTGTCAGGCTTGGTGAACAACCGCAAAACATTCCAAGATGTAATTCCGAATGTGGTGCATATGCGGCATACTTGGAACCCTGATGAGCTAATGGTGCGTGGCCAGCCCGAACATAACGGCGTTGATTTGGCGAATGATCTGCAACGCGCGGTCGATACTTTTGGCGGTGGCACGATTGCGGCCTGTTTTGTTGAGCCAGTGGCTGGGTCAACGGGCACGTTGGCACCCCCCAAAGGTTATTTGGAGCGCCTGCGCCAGATCTGCGACGAGAACGGCATTCTGCTGGTATTTGACGAGGTCATCACTGGCTTTGGTCGTATTGGCGGTAAGTTTGCTGCCGATGCGTTTGGCGTTACGCCTGACATTATGACCATGGCCAAAGCCCTGACAAACGGGTCAATTCCGATGGGAGCCGTCGCGGTAAAAGACGGCATTTACGAGGCGATCACCGACAAAGCGGCCCCCGGCGCGATTGAGTTTTTTCACGGATACACCTATTCCGGCCATCCTGCCGCCTGCGCCGCCGGTCTGGCCGCACTGGATATTTACGAAACTGAAGGGCTGTTTGAGCGCGCCGCCGATCTGTCGCCATATTTTCTTGATGCGGTCTATGCGCTGCGCGACCACCCGATGGTCAAAGATATTCGCGGTATCGGGTCTATGGTCGGGTTTGAGATGCACTCAAACGGCAAGCCCGGTGCGCGGGGCGGTGATTGCCAGAAAAAACTGTTTTGGAACGGCATGCACGTGAAATTCACCGGCGATACCGGCATTCTGGCCCCGATGTATATCGCCGAGGAAAAGCACATCGACGAAATGATGGACAAGCTGACCAAAACGCTGGGTGAGTTGACCTAACAAGATATGGCGGCTCCCGATCTTGGGTTGGGAGCCGGTCGTTTGGGCGACGTGTTGATATTTGGTGGAAAACCTATAAATAGGCGGTTATCCCATGAAATGTGAGTCTACCATGCGTCCTAAAAAATCTGAATTATTGATGCCCGCAGGCAATCTGCGTAAATTGAAAATGGCGGTGCTTTACGGCGCGGACGCGGTTTATCTTGGCACGCCGGACCTGTCCTTGCGCACTAAGTCGCAGTTCTCATTGGAAGATGTGGTTGAGGGCGTCGAGTTTTGCCATGCCCACGGGAAACGTGCTTACCTGACGTTGAACCTGTTTTCACACAATAAAGACGTGCCCAAGCTTGAGGAATATATCGATACGGTGCGCCGCGTTAAACCCGATGGGTTGATCATCGCTGACCCCGGCGTGTTTCAGTTTGTCAAAGACCGCGCCCCTGATTTACCTTTACATATCTCTACCCAAAGTAACGTGTCATCGTGGTTATCGGTGGATTTCTGGAAAGCCCAAGGCGCTGAGCTGGTGGTGCTGGCGCGCGAGGTTTCCTTTGCTGAACTAACCGAGATTCGCGAAAGATGCCCCGATATTCAGCTTGAGGCATTCGTGCATGGTGCCATGTGTATGACCTATTCGGGCCGCTGTTTGCTGTCCAATTTCATGTCTGAACGCGGGGCCAACCAAGGTAACTGTGCCAACGCTTGTCGGTGGAATTACAACGTGCGTCTACGCATGAAAGACGGCACTGTGCAGGAACTGGACATCAACGAATCCAACGTCGATATGTTCGAATTTCTGCTGGAAGAAGGCCATCGCCCCGGTGAGCTTATGCCGATTGAGGAAGACGGGCGCGGCTCGTATATCCTTAATTCGCGCGACTTGTGCATCATGCCCAAGTTGGATGAATATCTGAAAATCGGTATTGATAGCCTCAAGGTTGAGGGCCGTGGCAAGTCTGAATATTACGTGGCCGTCGTGGCGCGCGCCTATCGCATGGCGATTGATGACTGGTACGACGACCCTTCAAGCTGGAACCCGCGCAAATACATGCGCGAGCTGGAAACAGTGGGTAACCGTGGCTATACGCTGGCGTTCCATGATGGTCGTCTGACCAATTATGCCCATGATTTTGAACAAACAGAATCGCTGGCCAACTGGGAATATGCGGGCGTTGTGACAAAGGTCACCGATGATGCCTTCCACATTGCGGTTAAAAACAAGCTCGAAGCTGGCGAAGTGCTTGATTTCATCTCGCCTATCAGCCGCGAAACGGTTTTGTTGCGGCTTTATGACTTTGAGAACGCCGAAACAGGTGCGATTACTGACGCGGTGCATGGCGGCGCGCAGGTTACCATCCGCGTTCCGTTTGCGCTGTTTGACCATGAAGACATTGACGACCTAAAAGCGCGGTTCCCTGAATATACTGTGTTGCGCAAAGAAAAAGCCCTGACTAAAGAACAATGGAACCGGCTAAAATTTGATAAACTTGTGCAAGGCATGGAGATGTCCGACAAACGCAACGACGAGGTTTACGGCAAACGCCGCGATGATCTGGCTAATGCAGTTGACGAAAAAGCAGCGGGCCGCAAACACAAAACCAATCGAGTTGGCGTTGAGGGTTGCTGTGGCAAAGGCTGTAATGGCTGCATGATTTTCTGGGAAGATCCGATGTATGCCAAAGCCCGTGAGGTGCTGTTGGAGCGCAAAAATGGCGAACAGCTGAGCAAAGCCGAAGCGAAGGAACTGAAGCTGAGCGCCTAAGGGAAACTGACCAAGGCTATTTATTTTTTTAATATAACGAAAGGCCGACGATAGATGGGAGACTTACAGATCGCATGGGGCAATGTTATGCAGATTCTTCCGCTTACCGTCTTTGCAGCCATTGCGTTATTTGCAGTCAAAGAAGGGGTCGAGTTTTGGCGGAGATATAAAGGAAATAATCGGAAACGCCGTGCGCTAAGAAAACTTCTTGCTGACGAAGTCGAAAGGAACTTTTTCCAAATCAAACGAATTCGCGACTGTGCTAATACCGTTGAGCGTGCTATTGATGAAGGTGTTCTAATTGCGGAAAAGAATGTCGATCTCAGTATTATCGATGGGGCATTTGGAAGGAAATACTTACGCTTATCGAATGATAAGCGGCTAACTTCGCAAATGCCAATTGGAGAAGTCCACAATAATGTACTCTCAACTAACCTATTAGAAATAGCGATTGTCGATAATAAAATATTTGAAAGTGCTTTGGAAACAAGCGATGCAATTAAAGAGCTAGAGCATTTATTGATGAGTTTGGTTGAACAAGTGACGAGTTTTGATAACGGCTTCATAGACGGATTTTCCGGATATGTACGTAGCGAAACGGTTTGCATCGAAGCTACCCTAAAGAATTTTTATAATCTGCTTACAGGTAAAGAACTCGAGCAATTTCGAATTCGATAAGTCTATGTTCTCTATAGAATTACTCTCTATCTACGCAAACACTGCGAGCAACCGACCAAAGCCGAAGCAAAAGAACTAAAGCTGAGCGCCTAAGGATAATCAATTAATGTCAACATTTTCTGACCCTGCTACTGTCGCCCAATATGCCGAAGCACCCAAACGTCTGGTGCCCGGCTTTCAGGATATGCATCGCATGGCGGCCTTGCTTTTGGCTGAAAATTCTCCGTCAGATGCCCGCGTCCTTGTTCTCGGAGCCGGTGGTGGGCTTGAGCTAAAAGCCTTCGCTGAGTGGAACCCGGATTGGACGTTTGTGGGGGTTGATCCATCAACCGAGATGCTCAATCTGGCGCGCGATACCCTTGGCCAGCTGGCCCAGCGCGTCGACTTTATTGAGGGCTATATTGATGACGCTCCGCAGGAACATTTCGATGGGGCGTGCTGCATTTTAACCCTGCATTTCATCCCGAAAAGTGAGCGCCTAACCACGCTGAAAGAATTGCGAAAGCGGTTAAAACCGGGTGCGCCGCTGGTCGTGGCACATCATAGCTTTCCGCAGGCCGATGCCGAAAAAACCATCTGGCTGGATCGGTATGCAGCCTTTGCGATTGCATCCGGTATTCCCACTGAAAAGGCGCGCGGTGCGGCCAAGGCCATTGGCAACAAGCTGCCCACGCTTTCGCCCGAACAGGACGAAGCCCTGCTAAACGAAGCAGGTTTTACTAACGTAAGCGTGTTTTATTCGGGGTTCACCTTCAGGGGTTGGATCGCGTTTAATGCCTGACACTTGACACCGCCTAACCATTTCACCTAAAGATCGCGCCAAGGGTGCAGACCCCTGCCGCTCGCTGGCAATTGCCTTGGTGAAGTTCTGTCAAAGACCGATTTTCAAAACCCTCCAAGCATTTTGCGCGGTTGGTAACGCGAGTCCCTCCATCAAAGCAAAATGTTACCTGAGGAATTTGGAAACATGCTTCCATCCATCACAGCCGCCAAACAATTGGCTGCAAAATTACGTGCACAACTCAACACCGAAGGGCGAGAAATCGGCCACAGTAAATCGCTTGAATTGGTCGCTGTCCAGTTCGGGTATCGCGACTGGAATACATTTCACGCCGCGATTGGCAATCGTCCACCAAACAATTGGGCCCTTGGGGATCACGTCAGCGGCCACTATCTTTCGCAACCGTTCACGGCCAAAATTATTGCTATCAGCATGGTGCGAAACGGCTGGTTTGAAATGACTCTAGACCTTGACGAAGCGGTTGACGTGGTCACATTTGATAGTTTTTCAAACTTCCGGAAACGCATCCGAAAGATCGTCGGGCCACAAGGCACAACATTGGAGCGCACATCAGACGGGCAGCCCCATTTAGTGTTGGCGGATTGATCGATTGGGTGGTCAACGATAGGGTTTAGTCTATCGTATGATCCGTCCCCTATAAAAGGTATTGCAATGTTGCATCGACACGCCCTGCCCCAACTAAATACCGGTATTTTCCTGACCTATACAGGTATGGAGACCGATCTGCTGTTCACCAAGGGTGTCGATTTGCCGAGGTTCGCGGCTTATCCGTTGCTGGAAACCAGCGCTGGCCGGGATATGGTGCGGCAATATTATCGCGATATGATTGCCGTGGCGCGAGATGCCTCACTTGGCGTTATTTTGGAAAGCACCACTTGGGTGGCCAATCGCGACCGCGGCGCGTTGATTGGCTATTCGCCCGAGACCCTGAAAACCCGCAACCAACAAGCCATCGCGCTGATGGTTGAGCTGCGTCAACAGGTCGGAGACCTGCCAACCGTCATCAGCGCCAATATCGGGCCAAGGCTTGACGCATATGCACCCGCCGAACAGATGACCGCGCATGAAGCGCAGCAATATCACAGTGAACAAATCACCACGCTCGCGGCAACCGATCTCGACATAGTCAGCGGCTATACGATTGCGTATCCAGCCGAGGCTATCGGCATGGTCAAAGCTGCACAGAAAAATGCGCTGCCGATCGTGATTGCTTTTACGATTGAAACTGACGGCCATCTGCCCACCGGCATGTCGGTGGCCGAGGCCATTCAGACGGTTGATCATGCCACTAATAACTATACCAGCTATTTTATGATCAACTGCGCCCATCCCGACCATGTTCAAACCGCACTAACCGATGCGCCATGGATGCAACGCCTTAAGGGCATTGTCGCCAATGCCTCACGCTGTAGCCACGCTGAGCTGGACAATGCCGACACGCTGGATGCCGGTGACCCAGCGGAACTTGGACAGCAATTGGCCGAAATCAACCGGAAATTTCCACAAATCACCATTCTGGGGGGCTGTTGCGGCACCGATATGCGGCATATGCGGGAAATTGCACGAGCCGGTACCCGACAGAGTTAGCTGGCGCGCAGCAACCGGTCTTGATAGGTTTCTTTATCCCAGTTTGATTGGGCAACCCACATAGGTTGCGTCTGGCGCTGACTTTGCTTTTCGGTGATTTCGATCTCGTCAAAACCACAACGGCGGGCGTGGAAATACTGGTCGGAAATCAGGTGCCCGCTGGCCCGTAAACGGCCGGTAAAACCAAGCTGGCGCAACTGCCGGGCCAAACCAAAACCTCGCCCATCGGAAAAACTGGCAAACGGAATGCGAATGGTGCTGATCTTGGCGAAATGCGGGGCAACATCGGTCGCCTCGGTATCGTTGGGCAAGGTCAGCAGTTGGTTCTCGCCAGCCAAATCTTGCAGCTCTACAAAATCGCCATCAACCAGATCGTCGTCATAAAAACCTTCGTCTCGAATTACCTGTGTCATGTCAAATTCCTTTCAATTACGCCGCCGGGCGCACAATTTTCCCGTTTTCAAAATGAATGCCGCATTCGGTTTTTTCCGAGTTGCGCCACCGACCTGCCCGTGCGTCTTCGCCGGCTTTCACAGCCGTGGTGCAGGGCGCGCAGCCGATTGAGGCAAACCCTTTGGCCACCAATGGGTGTCGCGGCAGGTCATGTTCAGAAAAATAGGCCGCGATGTCATCACGGGACCAATCCGCCAGAGGGCTGATTTTGGTGCGACCCGCGTCCTGCTCAAATACCTCAATCTGTGCGCGCGACATTGACTGGTGGCGTTTGCGGCCCGAAACCCAGGTGTCGTATTCTTGCAGCGCCGTATTCAGCGGTGCCAGTTTGCGTAAATCACAGCATTTATCGGTATCCGACAGGTGCAAGCGGCCAAAAACGTCGTTGCGGCGCAGGGTTTCTGACTCAGCGCTGATCCGCTGTACGTTGGTCAGACCAAAGGTCTCGGTCAGGTGTAACTGGTAATCCAGTGTTTCCTGAAACAGCATTTGCGTGTCGACAAACAACACCGGCGCGGCCTTGTTCACCCGCGATAACAGGTGCAACAGCACCGCCGATTCCGCCCCGAAAGACGATACCAGCGCCGCTTTGCCGTATTTCCCGCCGGAAAACACGTCGTGCATTAGATCAAGCGGCATTTTTAGCCTCCTCAACTGGATAAAGCGCGGCTTTGAACGGAGCGTCGCCAAGACGGCGGAAGGTGTCCAAAAACGTCTCGCTATTGTCTTCGCGGATGTCCAGATAAGCCCCAATCAAACGTTCCATTGCGGGCAAGATTTCATCTGCCGCAAACCCGGGACCAGCGCGTTTACCGACCACCATGTTTTGGGTGGCGTCACCGCCAAGAGTAATCTGATAACTTTCCACGCCCTTTTTCTCAAGGCCAAGAATGCCGATATGTGCCACATGGTGATGACCACAGGCATTGATGCACCCGGATATTTTGATCTTGAGCGGGCCAATGTCCTGCTCCAGTTTCAGTTCGTTAAACCGCACCGCGATTTCTTTGGCAACAGGGATGGAACGCGCGGTTGCCAGCGCACAATAATCCATGCCGGGGCAAGCGATAATATCAGACAACAGGCCAATATTGGCGGTTGCCAAACCAGCTTCGCGCAGACGTGCGTAAACCTGCGGGATGTCGGCGCGCCGGATGTGCGGCAGGATGATGTTTTGCTCATGGCTAACACGCAGCTCATCATGGCCAAAATCTTCAGCCAGTGCTGCCAGCACCCGCATTTGATCAGAACTTGCATCGCCGGGGGTTTGCCCAACGGCTTTCAGCGACACGGTCACAATCGTATAAGCCGGATTTTTATGCGCGGCCAGATTGGTATCCACCCAGCTTTGCAGCAACGGATCGTTGCTCAGCGCATCGTCCAGCGCGGCGGATCGGGTATTGTTGAAAACCGGCGGCGCAAATGCAGCCTCAATCGGGGCCAAAATACTGTCGGGCACCCCCTTAAAGCTGGCTTTGCAAATGACAAACTGTGCGTCGATTCGGGCTTTCAACACATCCAAACCGGTTTCCTGAACCAGAATTTTAATCCGGGCTTTGTATTTATTGTCGCGCCGCCCCTTCAGGTTATAGACTTTCAACACCGCCTCAAGATAAGGCAGCAGATCAGCTTTTGGCAGGAATTCCTGCACGGTTTTTCCCACCATCGGGGTGCGGCCCAGACCGCCACCGATCACCACCTCGTAGCCAGCCTCACCGGCGTCATTGCGGCGCAGATACAAGCCGATATCATGGGCGCGCACCACGGCACGGTCGTGCGCGGCCCCTGATACGGCAATTTTGAATTTGCGTGGCAAATAAGTGAATTCAGGGTGATCTGTTGACCACTGGCGCAGCAATTCAGCCGTTGGGCGCGGGTCTTCGAATTCGTCCGCTGAGGCACCGGCAAAATGATCAGCGGTGACGTTGCGAATGCAATTGCCGCTGGTTTGAATGGCGTGCATTTCAACATCGGCCAAGGCTTCAAGAATATCGGCAACCTCGTTCAGCTTTGGCCAGTTATACTGGATGTTTTGCCGCGTGGTGAAATGGCCATAGCCCTTGTCCCAACGATCAGCGATATATGCCAACTGCCGCATTTGCCGCCCGTTCAAGGTGCCATAAGGCACGGCTACGCGCAGCATATAGGCGTGCAATTGCAAATACAGACCGTTCATCAGGCGCAGCGGTTTGAATTCATCTTCAGTCAGCGCACCGGAAATCCGGCGGTTAATCTGGTCACGAAATTGGTCAACGCGATTGCGGACAAATTCTTCGTCAAAGTCGTTATAGATATACATCGTTATACCGCCTGCTTGCCGTGGAAATAGTTCGACGGACCAACTGCCCGAAAGGTCTCGCGGAAATGGGTGGCATCCGCCAGATAGGCGCCGACATGCAGATCTGTCTGCAAGTTGGCCGTAGCTAGCGTGGTGGCGGCAATTTCTGCATTGGCCAACAGCATCGCGTCGGCCGCAATGCGCGACCACGCGCCGGCTTCGGTTAGATAAATACTGTCGCCCTCAATCAAATGATTTGAGGTTATGATTTGTGGGACGAATTCTCTGGCCATCTGATCTCTCCATGCTCTGGTAAATATTATCTAGGTGCATTAGAACATTTTTCCAGATACAAGGGTATATAGAGGATTAAATAAGGATTTTGGGCTGTTCTGGTCACGTAATTCGGAATTTATTCCCAAAAAGACGAGGTAAATCAAAATGCAACCACGCATCGACGCCACCGACCGGAAAATCCTTTCGGAACTTCAGCAGGATTCAAGCCAACCGCTTGAAGAAATCGCCAAAAAAGTGGGCGCATCCAAGACCCCGGTCTGGAACCGGATTCGCAAACTGAAGAAGCTGGGAGTTATCAAGCACGAGGTCGCGATCCTTGATCCCGAAGCCCTTGGCCTTGAAAGCTGCTTCTTTGTTTTGATTCGCACCTCGGAACACGAGGCCGACTGGCAAAAGAAGTTCCTCAAAACCCTGCAAGATCGCCCCGAAGTGCTGGAGGCCCACCGTTTGGCTGGTGAGATTGACTATATTTTGAAGGTCCGTGTCCAGAATGCACGGGCATATGATGCCTTTTATCAGGCGCTTATTGCCGAAGTAAAAATCTTCAACGTCACTGCGCTTTTGTCGATGGAAGAACTGAAATCCACCACTCAATTACCAATTTTATAGAATCTTTTACTTGCTATAATCTGCCATCGGGGGGAAAATACGCCTGCTGTGCAATCACAGCGATTAGTTAAGAACAATTAAACGGAGAAATTCGATGAAGCGACAAAGTCTCGCCTTGCTGGTTTCAGCAAGTATTTTACTCCCCTCTGCCGCATTGGCACAACTTAGCGTTTGTGGCGTTTCGCCCTCCGAAATCCAGCAATTTGGCGGGTTCGGCGCAGATGTATCGACCATCGGTGACGCGGTCCAAATGCAGGTGCAACTTACCCCCGGTGTATCCAACTATTTGCAGTTTGAGGTCACCCAACCAACAGATATTCGCCTTGAAGCGACCGATGATAGTGGCGTGGATCCGGTGATGGTGCTGCTTGATATTTCGGGTAACGAAGTTGCGTCAGACGATGACGGCGGCGGTGGTCGTGCGTCGCGGATCGAAGCATCCCTGAACCCCGGCAGCTATTGCGCGCGGGTTTATAACTTTTCCAGCAATACCGGCCCGACCACAGTTCAGCTTGGCCGTTTGGAACATACACCCATCACCATGGGCACTTCGGGCGGTGGTGGCGGCGGTTCAGACCCTTGCACAGCATCGACCCCCGCTACGGCGCTGGCATTTGGCGCATTGAACGGTGCGATTGCCAATGGTAATACATTGTCGATCACCCGCACCGGACAGCTGACCTATCACCGTTTCACGCTCGATTCGCCACTGACCCTGACGCTGAACGCGACAAACCCTGATGCCGATCCGGTGTTGCGGGTTTATGATGCCACTGGCAACCTGATCGCAGAAAACGATGACTTTGACGGTCTGAATTCACAGATCAATATTCAAGGCGCGTTGTCTGCAGGCGAATACTGCATCGCGATTAGCGCTTTGTCGGATGGCTCGCTGCCGATTGAATTCAGCATTGCCGAATTCAACGAACAAGCCTTCCTGAGCGCCCGTTACGATTCAGCCGAAGCGGCTCCTGCAATCGGTGGCAATCATCCAATTGATGACGTTGGGGTGATTTCCTCCTCGTTCTCAGGTGACGTTCTGGTTGGCGGCGTGGCCCGTTGGGTCTCATTTGAAATCCGCGAACCGTCTCTGATGCTGGTTCAAGCCTTTGGCAACGGCGGCGCCGATCCGCAGCTTTACCTGTATTCGGATCGCGGCGAAAAGCTGGATTACAACGACGATAGCGGCTCTGGCCTAGACAGCCAGATCGCCCGTGAATTGTTCCCGGGACGTTATCTGATCGCAGTGCTGTTGTATTCGTATGACGAAGGCGAATCATCCAAGCCAGTGCGCTTGTCGGTCACCCGTTACGTTCGCGCGCAGTAAACAACGCTAACGTCTAATCGTTGAACCCGTCCTGTTTACGCAGGGCGGGTTTTTTTATATGCGGATATCTTTTGGGTCCAGCGTGTAATACCCGATCGCACAGCCCAGCGCTGGGGGCAATTTTGGGTATTCCTGTTCGGCAAGTGCGCGACCAACCTCGCCGTTCGACAGGCTAGACGCCAGGCCTGCCAGCAATCCAGCTGTGGCATCCTGTGCGCGAATTTCGCTCACTACCTTGGCTTCTAGCGCCTGACAAGGCCCACCAACACTTTGTGAAATTTGTGGGAAAAAGAACGCCGCTGCGAGAATAACAGCAAGGCCAATGAGATATTTCATGTCAAATCCAACCGGACAGTTCATTTTTGATAATGCCGCATAAGGCCTCAATGTGGTCATCTCGGTCATTCAAACAAGGGATATAAGCGAAACCCTGTCCGCCCGCTTCTTTGAAGCTGTGGCAGATTTCCTCGTTGATCTCTTCCAGTGTTTCGATGCAATCGGCCGAAAAAGCCGGTGCAACTACGGCAACGTTTTTAACGCCTTCGCGCGCCAGCTCAGCAACGAAATCTACCGTTGCGGGGCCAACCCATTTTTCGGGGCCAAACTTTGATTGAAACGTGGTGACCAACATAGTTTCATCCCAGCCCAGCGCATCGCGCAACAGGCGGGTGGTATCGATGCACTGATGATAATATGGGTCGCCATTGCTCACATGACGTTCTGGCACACCATGATACGACACGACCAGTTTTTCAGGGCGGGTTGGCGCGGCGTCATATGCCTCGCGGATAGAATTGACCAAAGCGGCAATATAGCTTTGGTCGTTATAATAGGCTGGCACTGTCCGAATGGACGGCTGGCGATTCATTTTCATCAATACCCGAAACGCCTGATCATTGGCGGTGGCCGTGGTCGGCGCGGCGTATTGAGGATAAAGCGGAAAAAACAAAATGCGTTCACAGCCCTGATCGGTCATGCGCTGCAATACGCTTTCGATTGACGGGTTGCCATAGCGCATGCAGAATTCGACCTGCATATCTGTGCCAAATTCTGTCTGCATTTTTTCAGCAATTTTGGCGGTTTGGGCTTTGGTAACGGTCAGCAGCGGGCTTTCATTGGCATCTGTATTCCAGATGCTTTGATAGGCGCTGCCACTTGTGAACGGGCGTTTCGACAGAATAACCAATTGCAATAACGGCAGCCAGAACCAGCGCGGATAATCGACAACCCGTTTGTCTGACAGAAATTCACTCAGATACCGACGG
>JAESRG010000022.1 GCA_016764785.1 Paracoccaceae bacterium | reverse complement strand
TCATTTCCAAGGTGATGAGGCGATCATAGAAATACCTACAGGACAATTACTCCAAGGTAAATTACCAAAACCGAAACAAAAACCGCGGGCGCGAATTTCTCATGAAAGACGGCTATAACTTTGATATTGATAAAGAATCGGCGCTGCACGCGTATAACCGTCATCTGGTTAGCTATTTGCGTACCTATGAGCGCATGGGGCTGAAGGCCATTCCGATGAAGGCTGATACTGGCCCGATTGGTGGCGATTACAGCCATGAATTCTTGGTGCTGGCGGAAACCGGCGAATCCGAGGTTTTCTATGATAGCGCCGTGACTAAAATGTCGCTGGGCGATCGCAAGATTGATTTTGATGATTACGCCCAGTGTCAGGGTATCTTTGATGAATTCACTACGCCTTATGCGCGCACTGATGAAACCCACGACCCCGAATTATTCGCGCAGGTGCCAGCAGACCGTCAGATGACGGCGCGCGGCATTGAAGTTGGGCAGATCTTCTATTTTGGCACTAAGTATTCCGATAGCATGAACGCTACGGTCAATAGTTCCGAGGGCAAACAGGTGCCTGTGCATATGGGCAGCCACGGGATTGGCGTGTCGCGTCTGATTGGCGCGCTGATTGAGGCCAATCACGACGATAACGGCATTATCTGGCCCGAGGGCGTCGCGCCGTTTAAGGTGGGTATTGTCAACCTCAAGCAAGGCGGGGCTGATACTGATCGGGTGTGTGAAACGCTGTATCAGGGGCTGAAGCTGTGCGGGTTAGACCCGCTTTATGATGACCGTGATGAACGCGCTGGCGCCAAGTTCAACACCATGGACCTGATCGGCGTGCCGTGGCGCATTACGGTTGGGCCGCGCGGGTTGAAAAATGGCAAGGTAGAGCTTACCTGCCGTCGCACGGGCGAGTCCGAGGAGATGAGCCCCGAAGCAGCGTTGGATCGTTGTGGGCAGATTTATGCTGATAAAGGAACGATGCTTGACTGATTCTCCAACGCGACCATTTGCAGGCTTTGAATGGACAATTGCGTGGCGTTACCTTCGGGCACGCCGCGCTGAGGGCGGTATTTCCGTCATTGCTTGGTATGCGCTGATTGGCGTGATGCTGGGCGTTGCGGCGCTGATCGTCGTTCAGGCGGTGATGGTTGGGTTCAGGGAAGAATTCACCGACAGAATTTTGGGCGTAAACGCGCATGTGACGGTGTATTCAGCCGAATATGACACCGCCGCTGGGCGCAGTCGTAGCATTGAGAATTACGACGAAATGGCCAACGCAATTGCGCTGGTTCCGGGTGTTACGCGTGCTGCACCGATCATTAAATCACAGGTAATGGCGGCCGCTAACGGGCAAAATTCCGGCGTGCAGGTTTACGGCGAAACGCTGGAGGACATGCGCAGCTTGCCGCTGATTATGTCGCCAGAATATTCGGCGGGCGATTTGGCGCTGTTTAATGACGGTGTTGCAATTGGATCGGGCGTTGCACGGGCACTGAACCTGCGGGTTGGTGATATTATCCGGCTGATTGCGCCCGAAGGGGCGATTTCGCCGTTCGGTGTGACGCCGCGAATCAATGATTATCGTGTGGTTTATATATTCAGGGTAGGGCGGTCAGACATTGACCGAACCCGAATTTATATGCCCTTTGCCGAGGCGCAAAGTTTCTTTAATCGCGAGGGGTTTGCCGACGAGATTGAAATTCTGGTTGATGATCCGCAAGCGGTTGATGACCTACGCGGGCCGCTGTTGGCGGCGGCGGGGGCTGCCACACAGGTCTGGACTTGGCGCAATGCCAACGGTGCGTTTCTGAGTGCGCTGGATACTGAGCGCCACGTGATGTTTATCATTCTGTCGTTGGTGGTGCTGATCGCGGCAATGAACATTATTTCAGGGCTTGTGATGCTGGTTAAAAACAAAGGTCGCGACATCGGTATTTTGCGTACAATGGGCCTAACTCAAGGGTCAATTATGCGGATATTCTTTATTTGCGGATCGCTGATCGGGATAATCGGCACCTTGCTGGGCGTCACCCTTGGCTGTGCGTTTGCGTATTTTATTGCTGATATTCAACGACTTGTGGAATGGGTTGTGGGCGGACCAGTCTGGGACCCCGCGATTAAATTACTGACTGAAATTCCAGCTCGACTGCGGTTTGAGGATGTGTCGCTGATTGTCACAATGTCCATCGTGTTGTCGCTGCTGATCACCATCATTCCGGCGCGAAATGCAGCCAAACTTTCCCCAGTTGAGGCATTGCGTTATGAATAACCCGGTTATGGAATTACGCGATATTTCCAAGAAATATTTCGCGGGTAAACCAAATGAAATCACGGTGCTGGATGGCACATCTTTTACCTTGCAGCGCGGCGAAATCGTCGGGCTGATCGCGCCCTCAGGGGCCGGTAAGTCAACCTTGCTGCAAATAGCGGGCCTGCTTGATGATGCCACCTCGGGCGAGGTGTGGATCGACGGCGTGCTGGCGAATGGAGGCAAAGACAAAGCCCGCACTCGAATTCGCCGCGAAACAGTCGGATTCATTTACCAGTTTCACCACCTGCTGCCGGAATTTTCAGCACTGGAAAATATCGCCATGCCGCAACGGGCCAACGGGGTCAGCAAAGCTGATGCCAACACCCGCGCGCGCGAATTGCTAGATCGGGTAGGGCTGTCGCAGCGCTATGACCATCGCCCCGCAGAATTATCGGGTGGCGAGCAGCAACGAGTGGCGTTTTGTCGATCACTTGCCAATCAACCGAAGATATTACTGGCCGATGAACCCACGGGAAATCTTGACCCTGAAACCTCGGATCAGGTGTTTGCGGTGTTGATGGAACTGGTGCGCGAAACTGGGCTGTCAGCATTGATTGCCACGCATAACCACGAATTGGCAGCACGTATGGATCGTGTCGTGCGGATGGAAGCCGGGAAATTACTGGAAGTAAGTCCGTAAGCCTAGCGGTTAATAATACTGATAAGAAACGCCGTTAAGTCATTGGTTTTATGATGAATATGCTCAGCGTCATGATTAACCCCGACCAGTACGGTTTTTAGGCCCATGTCGTGGGGTACGGCAAGGTTTCTTGGATCGTCCTCAAACATCGCGGCATTGTTGGTTTTTAGGTTGATGTCACCAAAAACCCGATCAAACGCGATTTTATGGGGTTTGGATACGTAATTTGCATGGTCAATGCCATAAAGCGCATCAAACGCCGTGTTGATCCCCAGCGCGGTTGTGGCTTTCAGGGCGTATTCTGACGACCCGTTAGTATAGACAATTTTGCGCCCGGGCAGCTTTTTTATGGCCTCGCCAAGCAAGGGATTCGGTGTCAGGCAGCTGAAATCAATGTCTTGCACCTCGTCAAGAAACGCCACCGGATCAGTGCCGTGGTGGTGCATCATACCGGCCAACGTGGTGCCATGCTCGTGCCAATAATCATGCCGCAACGATTTGGCTTGCGCGGCATCAAGCGATAGTTCACGCATTAAATACGCCTCCATCCGAACCTCAAGCTGGATAAACAGGCTGTCGGAAGCAGGATAAAGCGTGTGATCGAGGTCAAAAACCCAATCCGTTACATGAGAAAATTGATCATATGGCATAGGGCATGTTAACAGGGCTATAACAGTGTGAGCAACCGGAATAACCGGCTGTAAGGGGATGTAATGACAGAACGCAGCGGACCGACCAAAGACGCATATGAACTGGTGTTAGATGCAATTGACGTGGGTACCTATTTGCCCGGTGATCGTCTGGTGGAATCTGAATTGGCAGATCGTTTTGGCGTGTCACGAACCCCGGTTCGTGAGGCATTGCAGCGGCTTGAAACCCAGTCGGTGTTGGTTCGGGACGGGCGATCAATGGTTGTGGCATCACTTGATCACGATCAACTGGGCGAACTTTATGTTGTGCGGGCTGAACTGGAAGGGTTGGCCGCGCGGCTGGCGGCCCAACATGCCGCTCCTGAGGAGATCAAAATCCTACAGGAATTGGTAGATCAGGACCGTGCATTGGTGGATGATCCCTTGCGATTGTCACGGGCAAATCGACGATTTCATCGCCAGATCCATCTGGCCAGCCATAACCGGTATTTGATCCAGCAACTTGAGATGGTGCATCGTACAATGGCGCTGCTTGCAACAACATCGTTGGCCGCCGAAGGGCGGGGCGAGGATGCGTTGGCTGAACATGATGTGATTGTGTCTGCTATTGCAAACCGAGACGGCGACGCGGCGGATGCTGCGCTTCGGGCGCATATTTCTAAGGCTTATGAAACGCGTCTAAAACAAGATGCTGGGGATTTACAATCATGAACAAAGCCGTAGAAAAAACTGTCGAAACATTACGGTCGAGAAACTGGATTGAGGATTGCTCAACCGATATCCCCGATTTGGCCACAGCGTTTGATGTTCAAGACGCAGCAGTGTTAAAAATTGCAACTGATCGTGGCGGTTTCGCAGGGTATAAAATTGCCTTTAATTCTGACGTCTTGATGAAAAAACTAGGGGTGCCGCATCCGGGGATGGGGCGTATTTTTGCGGATCAGGTGTGCGAAAGCGGTGTTTCATTGTCTGTTGATGACTATGTGCATTTTATGATTGAACCGGAGATCGCGGCGGTTTTATCCAAAGATATTATCCCAGGTGTGTTTCATACCGCTGAAAGCGTTGAAATGACCGTTGAAAAATACCTGCCCGCGTTTGAACTTTTGGATCGGCGCAATAAAAACGGCATGATGCATCCTCCAACCGTGATAGCGCATAACGTGTTTAATGCGGGCATTGTTGTTGGCGGGCCGGGCCTTGCGCCCGCTGATTTTAATTGGACCACCTGTAAGACTGTTTGTCGAGATTCTGGCAAGACCGTGATTGAAGGAACAGGGATCGCGCCGCAAAATCCGGCTGAGGCTTTAGCGTTTCTGGCAAACCACTTTACCGGTCGCGGGCAGATAATGCGTGCAGGGTCATTGGTTCTGTTGGGTGCTCACTGCCCACTATATTTGGTTGAGGCAGGGCGGGAAATGACGTTGGATTTGGGGCCGTTGGGCGGCGTTTCGTTTTCAACCTAATCGTTGCCATGGTCGGTTTTGTCCCAGTAGAACGGGGCGAAAAATAGTTCCCACAGGGCTTTGAACGCAGCGATTGTGCCAAGTGGCCAGTAAAGTGACAGGGTGAAAATAAACGGGATTAGCCCCAGACGGCGCTTTAGCAGCATGGCCACGATGGCAATTGTAATCATCACAGCTTCGCCAGCGATCAGGGCGATGAATGTGGCTGACCAGAACCATGCGGGCAGTACCTCAAAAAAGGCCCAATCAACGCCCATATAGCCTGTCCAAATCACCCAGAAAACGGGCGCAGTCAGGTATGCAGTGACGGTGCCAAGCAGGACAGCCTGAAAACCAAAAAAACCGACTGGACCCAAATCGCGCCACAATTGCAATGGGTTACGCATATGTGTGGCCCACGTCATTGCAAAACCTTTTAACCAGCGCGACCGCTGTTTGATCCAGGCAATTGGATGGTTGTTGGCTTCTTCCCATGTGGTTGAATCCACGACCTCGCAGCGATACCCGAAACGCGCCATGCGCATGCCAAGGTCTGCGTCCTCGGTCACATTATGGGCATCCCACGCGCCGACTTCTTCCAACACATTGCGCCTGACAAAAACCGATGTGCCCCCCAAAGGCAGGGGCGCGCCAATTTTTTGCAATCCGCGCATAATGACACGGAACCACGACGCATATTCGATGGTAAAGCAGCGCGACATCCAATTACTGCTGCTGTTATAATAATCAAGGTAACACTGTACCGAGCCAACGTCGGTCGGGGCGGTCATCAGGTGACACACGACCTTATCAATCTGGTCTGGTTCTGGGCGATCTTCGGCATCGTAAATCCCGATTATCTCGCCTTTACAAAAGGGTAGGGCGTAATTCATCGCCCTAGGTTTGGTTTGCAACGTGTCTTTCGGAATGGTGATAATGTCAGCCCAGCGGGGTAGGTGACATTTCGCAAGTGCCTTTGCGGTGATCTGATCCTCCTCCTCCAGCAGGATTTTCACCTCAAGAAGTTCTTTGGGATAGGTGATGCGATTAAGGGAGGTCAGTAATGATTTCAACACTTTATCTTCGCGAAAAAGCGGTAATAATACCGTTACTTTAGGGCGCTTTCTGAAATCAGAAAGGCGTGGAGTATCCGTCAACTCTTTGATCGTTTTTGATTTGCTAAAGAAAAAACTGACAAGTGCAGAGGCGCGCAGGATTGTGGTTGCAATATTTGAGGCCAAAGCCCAGAAAAAAATAGCAAAAAAGCCAAACATTGGTGCGAATATGATAATCGCCGCAATCAGGGTCACGGCCATGACCCCGTAAATTCCGGAGAGCCGCTTGCCTATTTCCCGACAACTGTTCTTTTCGGGGCATAGAGTGCTGGCGGTGCGTGTCAGGTCATCGCGAAAAGACGTCTGAATACAATGACGCAGGTCCTTGGCATCCGCGTGGAGTATTGTTGCATCAGGCCAGTGAATTTTGACGGCCAGCATTGTTTTAGGGCATTTTGGATCCTCAGCTGCGACAATTACCTGTCCGTCCATTTTGCGCCACGGGAGCATATTGCGTTTGAGGCACGTCCACGGGTCAACCCCGAGCAGCAGATCGGGATCAGGTGATCCGCATGAAACATCCAACACAGCCCCGTCAAATTGTAGGTTAAGCGCATCGTCAACATCAGCTTGTTTGGCCAAACGGTTCGCAACTATGATCTCTCCGAGCATAGCATCGCGGGTGCTTTGCATCTTTAGCGCCGTCATTAAATCGGATTTGGAGATATTGCCGCGATCAACCAGAACATCCCCGAGCTTGGGATTCCGTTGAGTCGAATTGTCTATTTTTGTACTGAACACTGCTTCACCACCTACTGAATAAATCCAGTTAGCAGTGAAACCTTTAATTTTTGCCTAAATATTAGTTAACTGGCTGCGATGTTCGCAACAAACCGTTCAAACAGGTAAAAACTGTCTTGAGGGCCGGGGCTGGCTTCGGGGTGATGTTGCACCGAAAAGACCGGCCGGTCTTTCATTTTGATACCGCAATTGGACCCGTCAAACAGGCTTATATGGGTTTCAATAATCCTGTCAGGCAACGATTGCGAATCAACGGCAAAACCGTGGTTCATCGACGTGATCTCAACTTTGCCAGTTGCCAGTTCTTTCACGGGATGGTTGGCACCGTGATGGCCGTGGTTCATTTTCAGGGTTTGGGCGCCAAGTGCCAACGCCAACATCTGGTGGCCAAGACAAATACCAAAGATAGGCATATCCGAACGTTTCAGCACTTGTTGTATCATTGGCACAGCGTATTTGCCGGTTGCCGCCGGGTCACCGGGGCCGTTTGATAGAAACAGGCCTTGTGGATTCAAGGCCAAAACCTCGTCGGCGGTGGCTGTGGCTGGCAGCACTGTGACTGAGCATCCGGCACTGGCAAGGCAGCGTAAAATATTGCGTTTAGCGCCAAAATCAATGGCCACCACGCGATAGCCATCTTTGGCCTGCTTCGCATAGCCATCGGGCCACGCCCAACGGGTCTCGTTCCAGTGATATGCTTTCTTGCAGGTGACTTCTTTCGCCAGATCGACGCCCTCTATCCCGTTGAAGCCACGGGCTTTTTCAAGCAACATGTCAATGTCAAATACACCGTTAGTGGCGTGTTGAATGGCAACATGCGGGGCGCCTTGCAACCGAATGGCGCGGGTCAGGCGGCGGGTGTCCACGCCGCCGATACCAATACGGCCATGCCGGGCTAACCACGTGCTTAGGCCTTCAGTTGCGCGCCAGCTTGACGGCGCGGTCGGGTCCCATTTAACCACCATGCCCGCCGCCACAGGCGAGGCGGTTTCATCATCTTCAGGCGTCACGCCGGTGTTGCCGATATGAGGGAAGGTGAACGTAACCACTTGGCCCGCATAAGACGGGTCTGTCATGATTTCCTGATAACCGGTCATGGCCGTGTTGAAGCACAGCTCAGCGACCGCGATCCCTTCAGCGCCAAAACCTTTACCATAATAAATCGACCCATCAGCCAGTGCAATACAGGCTGTAGGTTTGGCATGGCTATCGGGAGCAGACGCGAGGGCTTGCTCAGACGGAGAATTTAGGGACATGTTTGGAATCCTTTGCGGAATTTGTCGGAAAATACGGGGCGCACGCGCGAAGGTCAAGGGTGAAGAAAAAGTAAATATTGTTGTAAAACAACGGCTTGAAGTTAGTGTGGGCTGTTGTTAAAAGTTTTTTAAACTAGTATATATGCTGTTCTGCCATGATCTGGCGATTATTGAGGTTAAAACATGATCCGCAAACGTCTAACTGACGCGCAAAAGGCTGCTATGAAGGCTCGAGAAGCCAAGCGCCTATCAACTTTGCGATTGATAAATGCAGCGATCAAGGATCGGGACATTGCCGCGCGCAGCGAAAATAATTCAGACGGGGTGAGCGATAGCGACATTCTGGGTATTCTGGCCAAGATGATCAAACAACGGATCGACAGCGCCAAGACTTATGAGGAAGCCGGACGGCTTGAACTGGCTGAAACCGAACTTGGCGAGATCAAAGTGATCGAAGAATTTCTGCCCAAGCAGCTTTCACAAGATGAAGTCGATGCCGCGATTCAGGCGGCCGTTGCTGAAACGGGTGCGACGTCGTTGCGGGACATGGGTAAAATCATGGGTATTTTGAAAGAAAAATACACCGGTCAGATGGACTTTGGCAAAGTCGGTGCAGCGGTCAAAGCAGCGCTTGTCTAAGGTTTAGACCTTAGATTCAATATGTTGGCGGCAATGATAATGCCGCCACCAATGAATATCGACCACAAAATCGGCTCTGCGTACAGCAACATGCCTAGAATGGCGACAATGGGCAGGCGCACAAAATCCATTGGTGCGACGACGCTTGCTGGGGCTAATCCTAATGCTGATGTCAGGCAATAATGCGCTGTCAAACCGCCGATGCTGACCACGATCAACCACGGCCATAGTTGCGTGGATGGCCACGGAATGCCGCCCGGTAGTGCCAGTGCCAACGCAAATACTGCCTGCATTAATGTCATCCAGAATAGCACACAAAGTACTGTATCAACCCGCATGATTTTGCGGGTCATGATGGTATTTATGGCAAAACCAATCGCGGCGCCCAACCCTGCGGCATGGCCCCATTCAAGCGGTTGAGAACCGGGTCTTGCCGCGACCATAACCCCGATAAACCCCAGTACTGCAACAAGAATTTTGGTACGGGTCATTTTTTCGCCTAATAAAAATGGCGCCAGCAATGCCACCCAGATCGGGTTGGTAAATTCAAGCGCTACCATTTGTGAAAGCTCAATGGTTGCGATGCCATAGAACCACATATTCTGCGATATGAAATGGACCACATTTCTGATTGTGTGTTGGTCGATACGGCTGGTTTTGATCTGCGAAAAACCTGCGTTTGAGCGCAGAATAATCACCACGATAATCGCAAACCCAATGACTGAACGATACAACATCAGCTCAAATGTGTTCATCTCGGCTGAGATTTCGCGTCCAGCAACCGCCATCGCCGCGAAAGAGACCACCGCCCCCATCATCCAGTAAAACGCGCGTAAGGGCTGGGATTCTGTGCTCATCCTGAATCCGTATCGGTTTCGGAACCGCTTGGAAAGCCTAAATTATTCTTTTGGGATCGCAGAAAGGGGTGATGCGGGTCTTAGCTCTCAATCCGTTTGGAAAACTTGCGTTCCAGCTTGTCTGAATGGGTGCCCCATTCGCTGGTTTTGGCGCGTTCTTGGTGGTGGGCGAACGCCTCCTCAGAGACGAATTCTTCTGACACAATGAAGGTGTTGGGTTTATTTGGGTCCTCATAGACCTCAAATTTCAAACAACCTTGTTCTTCGCGGGTTAGGCGGATGTGTTCCTCAAGATAAAGATCAATAACTGCCCGATGCGCTGCAGTCTGCGCCACTAATAAACCGTCCAGATATACCTTGGCCATGTTCGCCTCCTGATTTTGGGGCAGTTTAGGTCGTGGCCAAGGTTCTGTCTAGGAAACAGTTATTCCCATTCAATAGTCCCCGGAGGTTTCGAGGTGATGTCATAAGTCACACGATTTATGCCCTCGACCTCGTTGATGATCCGCGTGGCTGTTTCGCCCAGAAATTCATGGGTGAATGGGTAATAATCGGCCGTCATGCCGTCCACGCTGGTCACCGCGCGCAAAGCGCAGGCAAAATCATAGGTGCGATTGTCGCCCATCACCCCAACGGTGCGAACGGGTAAAATAACAACAAAGGCTTGCCAGATATCGTTATACAGCCCGTGTTTGCGAATCTGATCCAGAAAGATCACATCGGCTTTGCGCAGAATGTCGATCTTTGGGCGGGTGATCTCGCCGGGGCAGCGAATCGCCAGGCCCGGCCCGGGAAAGGGGTGACGACCGACAAAACTGTCGGGCAGGCCAAGTTCACGACCCAGATCTCGAACCTCGTCTTTGAACAGCTCGCGCAGCGGTTCGACCAGTTGCATGTCCATGCGTTCAGGCAGGCCACCAACATTGTGGTGCGATTTAATGGTCACCGATGGGCCGCCAGAAAAGCTGACCGATTCGATCACATCAGGGTATAGCGTGCCTTGGGCCAAGAATTTAGCGCCACCCACAGATTTTGCATGTTTTTCAAACACATCAATGAACAGCTTACCAATGATTTTACGTTTGGTTTCTGGGTCGCTTTGGCCGTCAAGCTCGCCCAGAAACAGTTCTGATTCGTCTGCATGGATAAGTGGAATGTTGTAATTATCGCGGAACATGGCGATGACTTCGTCGGCCTCGCCCTCGCGCATTAGGCCGGTATCAACAAACACGCAGGTCAGTTGATCACCGATGGCCTCATGGATAAGCACCGCCGCGACCGAGCTATCAACCCCGCCGGACAGCCCGCAAATCACTTTTTCAGTGCCAACCTGTGCGCGGATTTTGGCAATCGCCTGATCTTTATAGGCGTCCATGGTCCAATCGCCGGTAAAACCCGCCAGATCGGTAAAGTTTTTATAGAACCGTGCGCCGTTTGGCGTGTGGTGAACTTCGGGGTGGAACTGCACCGCAAAGAAATTGCGACGCAGGTCTGCGGTGATGGCAAAAGGCGCGTTTGGCGAGGTGCCGTAAACTTTGAATCCGTCGGCAAGTTCAGAAACATGGTCGCCGTGCGACATCCAGACTTGTTCGTCGCCGTCAGTAAACCAGCCCTCAAGCAGGGGCATGTCAGCTTTTGGCGCAACATAAGCGCGGCCAAATTCAGCAGTGCCTTGGCCGCTTTCGACCTTGCCGCCCAATTGTTCCATCATCACTTGCTGGCCATAACAAACGCCCAAAATCGGCAGGCCCATGTCGAACAGTTCTTGGGGTGCGCGGGGGCTGTTTTCAGTCAGCACACTGGCTGGCCCCCCCGACAGAATCACCGCCTTGGGCGCAAAGCTGCGAATACTGTCAGCGGTCACGGCATTATAGGGGTGAATTTCGCAATAAATATTGCTCTCGCGCAGGCGGCGGGCAATCAATTGCGTAACTTGGGAGCCGAAATCAATGATCAGCAGGCGGTCATGGGAGTTTTCTGTCATAGCGCCGGAATAAAACGGGCCGCGCCAAAGGACAAGGGGTAGTTGCCTCAGCGCGACCCTTTGCTTCAGGTGGTTTGCGTTGTGGCGGGGGTGTCCGCGCCGTGCACACGCAGAATTCGCGCGGCAAGTGGCAGCATGCCGACCAGCATCAAAACCGTGCCGATGAACATCCAGTTATCGCGGTCAATGAGTGCAAGTATCAGCGCGTTTCCAGCAATGAAACTGCCCGCCGCCCAGTTGGGCAATGGCGCTAAACGCCAGCCACGCCCCGAAAACGCCAGCCATAAAGACCGTGCCAACCGTTGTAAGCACCGCGCCGACAAGCGCATAGACCGGTTGGGTTGCATAGATTGCGCGCGCCAGAATTAATGCCACCGCAATGAACAACGGCAACGAGAAATAACCGATGTAATGCGGCATTGTGGAAAATCGAAAACCTCCATCGGGGGCCATTAAAGTCTCCCATAGGTGATCAGCAGAATAGGGCGGTTTTGCAAGTTGAAAATTCATAAAATCCGACATCGACGCAAAATGCGCCAAAAACGCCAACCCCAAGATTGCCGGTAAGCCTAGCAGTGACAGGCCTCCGCCGATGCGGGTGATTGTAAATACAGTGTTTTTCATGGAAATCTCCGGTTTGATTTAGTGATGAATCGCACCGTAACCCTTGCCCTAAGGGGCAGGGTCAACCGCTGATTTCAATTAAGCCCAAAGATTTTTTGCATCTTGCTACGCAAAGCACGCAGTCGTTTTTCCGTGGCCATAAGTGCCGCAATTTTGCCTTTGATATCAGCGCTTTTCCGGTCGAACACGTCGTTGACCAGCGCTAATGGAAAATCGCCGCCCGCAGAAAGCTCGGTCATGATCGCTTGGGTCTCGGCAAGGCTGAACCCAACGCCTTGCACTTGTTTGATGGCGTGAACCATAAATACATGCAGGTCAGAGTAAATCCGGTATGTATTTTTTCGTTCCGGCGCGGGAATCAGGCCGCGATCTTGATACAGCCGAATGGCCTTGCGACTGGCCCCCGTCAGTTCAGCGACTTTGCCAATATACAAATAGCAGGTGGTATTGTGATGTGGCTGACGGAAACGGTTTTTCAAAGGATATCCGTTCTGCAATTTCATTAAAGATATTTTCTCGAGGGGTTATTACAAGTCATTCGTGATTTTTTGTTCTCGTAAATGTCGCGAAATGGGCAGGAAAGGGCGAAAATATAGGCTCGGGGGCGCGGAAAAGGATATTATTGGGCATGCCATTTTTCTACAGGATTTCCGCGTATGACTGACACAACCTCAGCCGAAAAAAGCCCACGTCGCCGCGCGCGTGGTGGAGGCGGCGCTGCGCGTCGTGCCGAACGCACCGCGGTAAAGATTGAGTTTGAAAAATTCATCACGCGGAAAATTCCGAATTATGAGATTTTGGACGCTGAGGCGATTGAAATCATTGAGTATAACGCGGAAACCGTGTTGGAAGAAATCGGCGTTGATTTTGTTGACTGCCCAGATGCGATTGCCCTGTGGCGCGAAGCAGGGGCAGATATAGACGGTGATCGGGTGCGTATTCCGCGCGGCTTGGCCCGTAAACTGTGTGCCACCGCGCCCAGTACCATCACGCAGCACGCGCGTAATCCGGAACGGAACGTTGAAATTGGTGGTAAATCACTGGTGCTGGCACCGGTTTATGGCCCTCCGTTTGTGCGCGACCAAGACGGCGGGCGGCGATATGGCACCATTGATGATTTCCAGAAATTCGTAAAACTGGGTTATATGTCGAAATATCTGCACCATTCAGGCGGGACAGTTTGCGAACCAACTGATGTTGCAGTGAATAAACGCCATCTGGATATGCTTTACGCGCATATGACCTTAAGCGACAAACCGTTTATGGGGTCGGTGACCGCGCCAGAACGCGCACAAGATTCGGTGGAAATGGCCAAGATTTTGTTTGGCAGCGACTTTGTTGATAATAACGCCGTGATGATCTCACTGATTAACGTGAATTCGCCGCTTACATTTGACCCGATTATGATCGGCGCGCTGGACGTTTACGCGCGCGCCAATCAGGCCTGTATTATTTCACCGTTTATTGTTGGCGGCGCGATGGCGCCGGTTTCAGTGGTTGGGACGCTGACGCAAGTTTTGGCCGAGGCATTGGCCGGTATCGCGTATTCGCAATTGGTGCGCCCCGGCGCGCCGGTGATATTTGGGGCGTTTGTGACCTCGATTGACATGAATTCGGGCGCGCCGACTTTTGGCACGCCTGAGGCGTCTAAAATCTTGTACGGGGCAGGGCAGTTGGCACGGCGGCTTAATCTGCCGTTCCGGTCTGGTGGCGGGTTGTGCGGGGCAAAATTGCCCGACGCACAGGCGGCTTATGAAACCGCAAACACCCTGAACGCAGCGCTGCTGGGTGGCGTGAACTTTATGCTGCATGCCTGTGGCTGGCTTGAGGGCGGCTTGGTGTCTAGTTTCGAAAAATTCGTGATGGATGCCGACCAGTTGGGCGTTTTGCACAGTATCGCCAACGGTATTGATATCTCTGAAAACGGTCAGGCGATGGATGCGATCCGCGAGGTTCAGCCCGGCGGGCATTATCTGGGATGTCAGCATACCCAAGATAATTTCAAAGATGCGTTCTGGCGTACCGAGGTATTGGATTACAAGCCGTTTGAACAGTGGACCGAGGAAGGGTCGCGGGATGCCGCAACCCTCGCCAATCTCAAGGTAAAAAAGATGCTCGGGGATTATCAAAAACCAACCATTGATCCGGCAATCGACGAGGCGCTTGTCGAATTTATCGCGCGTCGCAAAGCGTCTGAACCCGACAGCATTGGGTGATTAAGCTCGTTTGGCTTCTATCAACAAGGCTGTCATCACCTGAACATGGCGACGGGCGCTGTAAGTGCCGTCGCCGAGCTTTCGGGACATTTCAATTTGGTTTTCCATATCTTTCAAAGCGCCAATCAAGGCGTTTTGATGGGCTGGCCGCCTGTCTTTGAACAGTCGCGCCAAGTCCCTGTTGCGGCGATAATCTGCGCCGCCAATTCTTGATGCAATCAGCAAAATCCGGGGCCGACGCAAATTCGCCAGTTCTGTGTTTTTACGTGTCATCATTACCTCCTTTAGTATGGAGTCCCAATTTACGACACAACCCACAGTGGTTGCGTGAATCGGGTTTCATGCGGTCGCTGGCCTAGGTCTTTGATAACATTTGGTAAATATACTCATCCCAATCGCAACTTAATGGAATGTTATCGAAACGAACTTAACTCTAATTTTACTAAAATTTTAACTAAAGGAAAAACCGTGACCAAATGCTCCCCCTCAAAACATGGCCAAACCAGCAATATAGGGCCGATTGAGCAGGTGTTGCCGGACTGGGTTCCAGAAATTGCGATTACTTACCTTAACCATACAACTTTGGGCGTGCCGATCCGTCAGATCGCACGTGAAAAAGGCTGTCACGCCTCAACAGTTCTTCGTCAAGTACGCAAATTCGAGTCCCTGCGTGATGACCCGCTTGTCGATACTGCCCTAACCAATGTGGCGCGTGACTTTCTGAATCCCCCCCCCGATCAAGCGGAGTTTGACCCCATGAAAACTGAATTTAGTGACCGGCGTACCCATAGCGAAGCCATCCGGATACTGCGGCGTCTTTGTGAAAACCACACGTATTTACTGGTTGCCGACAAGGCGCGTAAAGCTGTTGTTTTTAAAGAAGTTGCAGACTCTAATCCAAAAAGTATCGCCAGTGTTGATCGTGAATTTGCGCTTCGATTTGCGCTTCAGGAATGGATTTCAGGAACCCAAATCGGGTCGGTTGGACGTTATACGATTACGTCGGTTGGCCGAACTGCCCTGAAACGAATGCTCTCGGACGCGCAGAGCAATAAATCGGAACATGCCGGCGACTCCAGCTTTCGCGATCAACACCGTGACTATGGTCTCCGCACAATTTCTGAAGGGTTTGGGCAGTCAACACAGCTGCGGGTTAATCTTTCCGAAAGCCCGCTTGCCGTTCTTGGGCGTCGCCGTGGGCAGGATGGTATCGCGTTTCTGTCCTCTGACCTGATCGATGCAGGGGAACGTCTGCGTGAAGATTTTGAACTGGCCCAGATGGGGCCACGTGTCGCCCAGAATTGGGATCGTTTTCTAAATTGTGGTGCTACGTCGGGTTTCAGCGGTAATTCTGCCGCCGAAGGGCCAACTGCCGCGCGCGACCGGGTGAACCATGCGCTAAAGGTGCTTGGCCCTGGGTTAGGGGATGTCGCATTACGGGTGTGTTGTTTTCTGGACGGTCTTGAGAAAGCCGAGAAACGACTGGGCTGGTCGGCACGATCAGGCAAAGTTGTATTGCGGATCGCCTTGCAAAGATTGGCGTATCACTATGGCATCGCCCAGCCCGAAGATACCCGAAAAGTCGGTTAAACTTCTTCGCTGCTAAAATACTCTGGGGGGATTGCGTAGCAAGGGGGGCAAAGCCCCCTTTATTTATGCGTTTGCCGCAGCCGCAATAATACCGCCAAAATCAGCGGCTTTCAGGGATGCTCCGCCGACCAGCGCACCATCCACGTTGGACACGGCAAATATTTCGGCGGCGTTGGTTGGCTTAACCGAACCCCCGTAAAGAAACCGGATTGTGTTTGCGACATCAGCGCCAAACCGTGTGGTCAGCTCGGCGCGCATAAAATCATGCATTTCGGCAATGTCCTTCAGTGTTGGCACAAGGCCGGTGCCAATGGCCCAAACGGGTTCATAGGCAATGACAGTGTTTTCACCGGTTGCACCATCAGGGATTGAGCCCGCCAACTGACCGCCAACAATGCTTAGCGCATTGCCCGCAGTGCGCTCATCCTCAACTTCGCCAACACAGATGATGGCCAGCAATCCAGCCCGCCAAGCGGCCTGAGCCTTGTCATTGACGGTCTGATCTGATTCCCCGTGGTCAGCGCGACGTTCTGAATGGCCCACAATAACTGCGGTCGCCCCTGCATCCGCCAAAATTTCAGCTGACACATCGCCGGTATGGGCGCCGCTGGCGTTGGCGTGGCAATCTTGCCCGCCGACTTTCACCACGCCCTTCAGCGCAGCCATTGCAGATATAAAAGGGGCAGGAGGGCAGATGATCACATCGCAAGCTGGCGCGGGAAATGCGGCGTTAAGCGCAGATATTTCGGCTAAAGCCGCCTGCGTTCCGTTCATTTTCCAGTTACCAGCGGCCAGTTTGCGACGAGTTGTCATGGGAATCCCTTACGTTGATGCGTTTGCCGCATACTGCGTTACCAAGGGTGAAATCGCAATGCGACTTACATGCCTGCAAACTTGATCGATTCGCCACAACCGCACGCCTCGGTCACGTTGGGGTTTTTGAACTCGAAACCTGATTCCAGCAGCGATGTTGTATAATCAATCTCGGTGCCAAACAGGAACATCTGCGCCATGGGGGCGATCATCACCCGCGCGCCGTCTTGTTCTATGACCTCGTCCATCGGGTTGATGTCATCGACATAATCCATGGTATATTCCATGCCCGCACAGCCGCCTTTTTTGACGCCGATGCGTAAGCCCTTGGAGCCGTCCTTGGCCATCAGTTTGACGATCTGGCGGCTGGCCGTTGCCGTCATGGACACAGCTGCTTTTCCGGGGATGTTGAACATAGGTATACCTTTCAAGTGTTCCTATAATATGGGGTGGATTGGTCGCTAGTCAAGCAACCCGCGTAGTGAAATAGTAGCAATTGCTACGATAAACGCCCAGCCAAAGCTGCACAGCGTACCGATGATCACATATTCGCTGACCGCGCGGTTGTTTTGCGCACTGCCAAATCGCAAGATTGATTTTGCCGCAATTAGAAAACCCAGGTTTTGCGGTTGTCCGGTTAGAATGAACATAAAGGCCATGCCGCGCTCCAGATTACCGATGATGGCGCCTGCGTTTGGAATGCCTTGATCGGGGTCGGGGGTAATGGGTTTCATAAACATGCCAATGGCAAAGCCACCCGCGCGGGTGGCAAATATCATACCGCTAATAAGCAGCATCGACAGGGGCAGGGAATCAAGCCACGATTGTGGAATTGCCCTAAGCCAATCAGGCGTCGATTGCCAAAAACTGTGATCTGCCCAGATGCCGCTGGCAAATGCGTCGGGGAACTGACTGGCCGCCACCAGAATGACCAATAGATGAACGGTTTGATCGACCAAAAAGCTGGTCAGATTTTTTGCCATAAAATAGGTTTTGATGAAATCCATCAACAGATGCAGGCCGGTTACGATCAGCACCAGCCATATGCTAGCAAAGCCCAACGCAGCAAAGCTAAGGGTGCCGACAACGGCGATATGCCCCGAAAGAACCCAAAACTTGGTTTTATGATCAACCATTGCGCGGGTCTGAAACACAAAGTCCGCAAGGCTGTGGGCGAATAGCAGGGCAATTATGGTTTCGAGCATAGGTTCCTCGTGTTACAACCTTTATGAGTTGTTTTTTGAATTACAATCTTTAAGAGTTGTTGATTTGTTCCATTTCGACGCATGCCGATAACAAGGCTGCTTCGCCTCCGGCGCGTAACCGTTTTGCAATGGCTTGCTGTGAAACGCCCAGTTTTTCTGCAATGGCTTCTTGTGAGGGGGCATTAGGCTGTAAGCCTAACGTAAATACTTCGGCTTGTTTTTGTGTCCAGTGACGCGAAATTTCATCGGCCAGCACAAAAACAGCATTGTTTTCCGACGCTCCGAAATATTGCGCGGGGCGCAGCCCAGTCAGCCCACGGCCCGACAGGCGTAAAGCCCTACCATCAGAGGCACCAAGCCCGTCATCCGACAGGTTTTCAACCGCGCCGATGCCAACGAATATGCGGGTATCAAAGGTTTTTGACAGCTGCCGGATATGGCTGCGAAACAGCAGGCAGACCCGCAGGGCCAAGGCCGGATTGGTCAGCATGCATTGCCAGCCATCGCCGCTAAAACGGGTAAACAAGGTCGATGTGCCTTGCCAATCAGCCACAACATCAGCCGTGGTTTTTAACGCTGAAAACAACGTTTCGCGCTCAGTTTGGCTAAGTTTTGTTGACTTAACAATGTCACCAGTCAGAATTGCTACGGTCATAGATGCCTCATGGATTAGACAGGAAGCATCGCAAAACCATTCGTGTGGCGCAAGGGTTTACATGAACCCAAGTTCCAGACGCGCTTCGTCTGACATCATGTCCATGCCCCACTGGGGTTCCCACACCAGTTCAACATTAACCGATTGCACACCAGGAACCGCACTAACGGCGTCTGCCACCCAACCCGGCATTTCGCCAGCAACGGGACAGCCAGGGGCCGTCAGAGACATGGCGATTTCAATTTCACCAGCGTCTGAGATTTCAATGGTGTAAATCAACCCCAGATCATAGATGTTCACCGGAATTTCCGGATCGTGTACAGTACGGCATGCTTCAACAGCCGCATCATACAATGCGTGATCAGTGGTTGAGGGCTTGATAAGCGGTGTGCCCTCAAGCATAGGGTCGGATGTTGTGTTCATGGGGTGCCTCTTGGTATTCCTGACTGATTATATAAGATTTAGTTTCCTTACGTCTAGGGCCAAAGATGACAAAAATGTTCGGGTATAAAATCCACCACCGTGATGGCAAGGCGCGCCAAGGCACTGTGCAGACCGCGCGCGGTGAAATTCGCACGCCAGCCTTCATGCCCGTTGGTACTGCGGCAACGGTAAAAGCCATGATGCCCGACAGCGTGGCCGCCACGGGCGCTGACATTCTTCTGGGCAATACCTATCATCTGATGCTGCGCCCCGGTGCAGACCGGATGGAGCGTCTGGGCGGGTTGCACAAATTCATGAACTGGTCGGGCCCGATACTAACCGATTCGGGCGGTTTTCAAGTGATGAGCCTGACAGGCCTGTGCAAACTGACCGAGGACGGGGTGAAATTTAAGTCACATATCGACGGATCGGAACATTTTCTGTCACCCGAAACCAGTATGGATATTCAGCGCAAGCTTGGGTCTGACATTGTGATGTGTTTTGACGAATGCACCCCGTTTCCGGCAACGGAAAAGGAATCGATTGAATCGATGCAGCGGTCAATGCGCTGGGCGCAGCGATCAAAAGATGCGTTTGGCGATCGGCCCGCACATGCGTTGTTTGGCATTCAGCAGGGCAGCATTTTTCGCGATCAACGGGCTGAAAGTGCCGAAAAACTGATCGATGTCGATTTTGACGGCTATGCTATTGGTGGTTTGGCGGTGGGCGAGGGCCAAGCGGCCATGTTCGACGTGCTCGATTATGCGCCGGGGCAATTGCCTGATGATAAGCCGCGATACCTAATGGGTGTCGGCAAACCCGACGACATCGTGGGGGCCGTGCAGCGCGGCGTTGATATGTTCGATTGCGTTTTGCCGTCCAGATCTGGCCGTAACGGTCAGGCCCTGACCCGTATGGGGGCGGTGAATATCAAAAACGCACGTCACGCCGATGACCCACGCCCGCTTGACCCAGATTGCACATGCCCAGCCTGTTCAAACTATTCTCGTGCCTATCTGCACCATGTTTTCAAAGCAAACGAGATCATCTCGTCGATGCTGATGACGTGGCACAACCTGCATTATTACCAAGAATTGATGAGCGGGCTGCGCGGCGCGATTAAAATTGGGCAACTGGACGCATTTGTTAAAGACTTTCATGCGGTTAGGGAACAGGGCGATCTGGAGCGCCTGTAGTAAGTTTTTTGCAGCTTCTTGTATATTTATTGAGAATTGACTGCCATTGCGTGGTCGGGGGTTGAAATCCTGCGGTCAAAAAGCCAATTCTATAGTTCAGAAACGGAAAACGCGGATTCTGCCAGTTCTTGGGGTGCTGCGTTTTGCTGATAAGGAAAAAAAGATGACTGAATCGAGCCACGTAACCCTGCCAGTATTGCCGCTGCGCGATATTGTCGTGTTCCCTCATATGATTGTGCCATTGTTTGTTGGCCGCGATAAATCTGTTCGCGCGCTAGAAGCCGTGATGCAAGACGATAAACAGATTCTGCTCTCCAGCCAAAAAGACGCATCCGAGGATGAGCCAACGACTGAGTCCATTTTTGAAACCGGCGTGATTGCAAACGTGTTGCAACTGCTGAAGCTGCCCGACGGCACCGTGAAGGTGCTTGTTGAGGGGAAGCAGCGGGTCAAAATTGGCGAATATACTGATAACGAGGAATTCTTCGAAGCAACCGCTGAGCTGATCGCCGAAGATACCACCAAATCCGACGAGATTGAGGCGTTGACGCGCACTGTTTCGGCCGAATTTGAGCGTTATGCAAAATTGAACAAAAATGTGCCTGAGGAGGCCCTGTCGGTGGTGTCCGAAACCAAGGGTGCTGGTAAGTTGGCCGACACCGTTGCCGGACATTTGGGCGTGGATATTTCCGAAAAACAAAAACTGCTGGAAACCCATGATCTGGCGGTTCGGCTTGAGAACATCTATGGCTTGATGCACAGCGAAATGTCGGTGCTAAAGGTTGAGAAAAAGATCAAAAGCCGCGTCAAATCGCAGATGGAGCGCACCCAGCGCGAATATTATCTGAACGAACAGATGAAGGCGATTCAGAACGAGCTTGGTTCAGGCGACGATGGCGGCGGCGAGATGGCCGAGCTGGAAGAGCGTATCAAGGCGACAAAATTATCGAAAGAGGCTGACGAAAAAGTCTTGGCCGAGATGAAAAAATTGAAAAACATGTCCCCCATGTCGGCTGAAGCCACAGTGGTACGCAATTATCTGGACTGGATATTGTCGATTCCTTGGGGTAAAAAATCTCGGGTTAAGAAAGATCTGAATGTCGCCCAGAAAATTCTGGATGACGATCATTACGGTCTCGAAAAAGTTAAAGAACGGATTGTTGAGTATCTTGCGGTGCAAAAACGCTCCAGCAAGTTGCGCGGGCCTATTCTGTGTCTTGTTGGCCCTCCGGGTGTTGGTAAAACCAGTCTTGGTAAATCGGTTGCGCGGGCAACAGGGCGCGAATTTATTCGCATCAGCCTTGGTGGTGTGCGCGACGAATCTGAAATTCGCGGCCATCGCCGGACCTATATTGGCTCCATGCCGGGTAAAATAATCCAGTCGATGAAAAAAGCAAAAACAACCAACCCGTTGATTTTGCTTGATGAAATCGACAAAATGGGCCAAGATTTTCGCGGTGACCCGGCTTCGGCGATGTTGGAGGTTCTGGACCCGGAACAAAATGCAACTTTTGTCGATCACTATCTTGAGATCGAATATGACCTGTCGAACGTGATGTTCCTGACCACGGCGAACACCTATAATATGCCACGGCCATTGTTGGACCGGATGGAAATTATTACGCTTGCGGGCTATACTGAGGACGAAAAAGCCGAGATTGCCAAATTGCATTTGATTGCCAAGCAAGAAAAAGGCCACGGGCTGAAAGCCGGCGAATTTACGTTGGAAGACAGCGGATTGATCGACATTATCCGGTATTACACCCGCGAAGCTGGGGTGCGTAATCTGGAACGTGAAATCGCCAAACTGTGCCGTAAAACTGTCACCCGAATTGTCAAAGACGGGGCAACATCGGTCACAATCAACAGCGATAACATTGAGGAATTTCTGGGTGTGCGCCGTTTCAAATTTGGTCTGGCTGAGGAAGAAGACCAGATCGGCACCGTGACCGGCTTGGCGTGGACGCAAGTTGGCGGCGACCTGTTGCAAATCGAAGCACTGCGTCTGCCGGGCAAAGGTCGGATGAAAACCACCGGTAAGCTGGGCGACGTGATGAAAGAAAGCATTGATGCTGCCAGCAGCTATGTGCGTTCCAAGGCCACAACGCTGGGGATTAAGCCAACCGAGTTTGAAAAGATCGATATCCATGTGCATGTGCCTGATGGCGGCACGCCCAAAGACGGACCAAGTGCTGGCATTGGCATGGTGACGGCGATTGTGTCGGTGCTTACGCAAATTCCGGTACGTCGTGAGGTCGCCATGACCGGCGAGGTGACGCTGCGCGGCAACGTGTTGCCAATTGGCGGGCTAAAGGAAAAATTGTTGGCAGCATTGCGCGGCGGAATTAAAACCGTGCTGATCCCTGCGGACAATGAAAAAGATCTAGCCGAAATTCCGGATAATGTGAAAGACGGGCTAAAACTTATTCCGGTCAGCAACGTGATGGAAGTGCTGGAACTGGCCCTGACCCACATGCCCGAACCCATTGAATGGGACGAAGTCGCGGAGGCAGCCGCTGCGGCCGCTAAGATGAAACCTGTTGAGGGCGGATCCGCGACCGCACATTAATTGAACTGTAACCGGTTTATCGAAAACGGCGTTAATACGATGGTATTAGCGCCGTTTTTTTATTGTTATGCCTCATTTGATACGGGCGATAATAGCAGCTAAGGTCACAGAAAGCGGTAATCCGCAGCAAATACCCAAGGAATTTGACCGGTGAGTGACCATCCTTATACGCAGCTTCCAACCGAAGCATTCTGGCGAGAATCTATTTCAATGCGCCATCCGATGGAGATTTCAGATATCTATCGGCCAAAGTTTTCAATAGACAAAACGCAGAAAATCGCCACGGCCGGAAGTTGTTTCGCCCAACATTTTTCAAAGGCCCTTAAACAGCGTGGCTATAATTTTATTGATGAGGAACCCGCCCCAAATATATTGGAGGGTAACTTGATCAATAAATATAATTATGAAATATATTCAGCACGTTACGCGAATATATATACGGCTCGGCAAATGCTGCAAACGCTTAAACGTGCACTCGGCGAGTTCGCACCACAAGATACCGCGTGGTATAATAACGGCCGTTTCTTTGATCCTTTGCGCCCCCTAATTGAACCAGCTGGCTATGATAGCCGCGCGGAGCTGGACATCGCGCGAACCGCACATTTATCAGCCGTTAAACGGGTTTTTGAAAGTACAGATATCTTTGTCTTTACCTTTGGTCTGACCGAGGCTTGGGCGCACCACGTCGATGGGTTGGTTTACCCGATGTGCCCGGGGACAGTTGGTGGGAAATTTGATCCGAAATTACACAAATTCCATAATTTCACCTTTCAAGAAAATTATGACGATATGGTCGAATTCATCGAACTTGCGCGAATTTTGCAGCCAAATATGCGGTTTTTATTGACGGTTTCACCCGTGCCGTTGACAGCGACAGCCAGTGGAGAGCATGTTTTAGCCGCAACTGTGCGATCTAAATCAACTTTGCGAACAGTGTGCGCGGAAATCTGTGATCATTTTGAATATGTTGACTATTTCCCATCGTATGAGCTGATTTCATCGCCCCCGTTCAAAGGGTTTTTCTTTGAACACGATATGCGATCGGTTTCGGCTACGGGCGTTGATTTTGCGATGACTACCTTTTTTAGGGCGCACGCTGACGATGATAATATCGACAAAAATGAGAAGATCGGAGCCCCAGAACTGGCCCAAAATGAATTGCAATGTGAGGAGGAGATCCTCAAAGGGTTCGGGAAATGACCTTCCGAATTTTAGGCGCATCTCATGCGAATGCCTTGCGTTTTGCATATGAACTTAACTACGTAAATCACCCGAAAGACCTGCAAATTCGCGGGGTGGCCGCGCTAAAAAACTTTTACGAACCGTTTCATACTTTTGACGGCAAAGAAATCCGCTTTACCAACCCCGACATCGTTGAGGGCTTCAAAATGTCGTTTGGCACCGATGTTATCCGTGCAGAGGACCGTATTTGGGGGATTGTCACGGGTTTTACTTCGGTGCGGCTGTGGGGCGCGTGGTGTTGGAGCAACGGGTATTCGCCCTCAATGGACGACCCTGGCAATAAATACCACGTGACCAACGGCATGTTGCGGGGCGTTCATAGCCGCCTTAATGCGGGGTGGTTCCAGTTTTTAAAAGATCTGCGACAGCTTGATCTGCGGGTTGTTCTGATCTCATCGCCGCCGCCAATTCCAACCCATCCGTCTTTGCAGGTGGGGTTTGACCCAGACGTTGCGATGCATATTCACGAAATTGCGGCAGACCATTGGCAAGAATTCGCAGATGCAAATGGTATCGAATCGGTGCGGGTACCAACCCGGGTTTGTGACGAAAAGGGATTTTTATTGCCGGAATATTTTATCGATGACGGAATTGAGGATTTTACGCACGGAAATATCGACTATGGCGAAGCGCTTTTGGCCGAAGTTCTGGAAATTCTTTAACCTTGCCAAAAAGATTTCTAAAAATCGTCAAACAGGGCTTGCGGCCAACGCATTTGCGGCATAAATACCCCCCACGGCGGGTGATTAGCTCAGTTGGTAGAGCGCTTCGTTTACACCGAAGATGTCGGGAGTTCGAGCCTCTCATCACCCACCATTTCCAACTCCGTGATTGTTTAATTTGGGTGACCTGCTAGGGTTATCGATGATGTTTAGGTGGATATTACCAATGTTATCAAACAAAATAGCCGGAAAAGTTCATCAACTAAGGGTCGTCGGAAAACGGTATGTTCGGAAAGAGTCCTTTCTGGATGAATTGCATCGTGAGCTGCGATCATTGCGGCAAGATCTTCCGGGACTGCCAGAATTAACGCATCGCCCAAAGCTGGTTTTTAGTCATGAGACCGGCCTGGTCCATGATGTTAAGTTTCAGCGATCGGGCAGGAAAGTCATCATTTCGCTGGACTGGGAATATGCGCGGATTATCCAACCGGCATTGTGGGAACAGTTGATCGCACATTACTACTGGTATGCCAGATGCGGCTCTGATGTTGGCCCGGTGACAATCAATATTTCTGATGGTGACACGGCCTCAACGGCGACACTTGCTCAATGTTCGTTTCGCGATGACGTGACACTACTGCCCGATATGCATTTTTTTCGCAACCGAGGGTATCTGACCGCCGGAAAGGTGTTTCGCGAGGCTGACAATGTCTGGGCTGATCGCAGTGACGATATCATTTGGCGCGGATCTGCGTTTGGATGCGGATATACCTGTTTCGAGACAAATGTCGCGACCCATCCAACTGTACTGCAACGTATTCGGCTGGCGCACTTAGCTAAGGACAGTGACGTTGATTTTCGATTTACTGAACATTTGCTGACTAGGCAGTCGCATCATGTGATGTATGCGGGCGGGTTTATGGCAGGCCGTGTGCCAGAATATTCTTGGGTTAACCGGAAATATGCGATTGATATTGACGGTTACACCAATGCCTGGAGCAATTTTTATATTCGTCTCAAGCTGGGGTGTTGTGTTCTGAAAGTCGGGTCTGACTTTGGGTTTCGCCAGTGGTATTATCACAAATTGCAGCCCTATGTTCATTACGTTCCGATCAAAGCCGATCTTTCGGATTTTTTCAGCCAGATTGACTGGGTGAAAACCCACCAAAAGGAAGCCGCAGAGATTGCAACTGCCGGAAGACAACTTGCTGACAGCATGGATTTTGACAGTGAAACGGCTGAGGCCGTTCGCCTGATCACCCAACACAGCAGGAAAAACTAGTGGATTATTATCGCGGCAAAAAAGTTTTGGTGCCGGGCGGGGCAGGGTTTATTGGGTCGCATCTGGTGCCGCGTTTACTTGAAAACGGCGCGCGGGTTACCGTATTGGATAATTTCCATACTGGGTGTCGGAGCAACCTTAGCCAAGTGTCGGGGCATCCTGACTTGGTTCTGATTGAGCACGACATAGTGCAGCCGTTCGCGATAGACGCAGATATCATCTTTAATCTGGCCTGTCCGGCATCGCCGGTTCACTATCAACATGATCCGATTAAAACCCTGAAAACCTCGGTTATTGGCATTAATAATTTGTTGGCGCAGTGCCATTTGACCGGCGCACGTCTTGTGCATGCGTCGACCAGCGAAGTGTACGGTGACCCTTTGCAGCACCCGCAAACTGAATCCTATTGGGGCAACGTGAACCCGATTGGTATTCGGGCGTGTTATGATGAAGGCAAACGTGCTGCCGAAACGCTAGCGATGGATTTCCACCGGATGCATGGGGTTGATGTGCGTTTACCCCGAATCTTTAACACCTATGGCCCTCGGATGGCGCATAATGACGGGCGCGTTGTTTCCAATTTCATGTGCCAAGCGCTGGCGGGGGATGATATCACCATTTATGGTGACGGCAGCGCAACGCGAAGCTTTTGTTTTGTGTCAGATATGGTCACTGCATTGTTGCAATTGGGCTTGGTAGATTTGGCAGCCGGGGCCGTGGTCAATTTGGGCAACCCGGACGAGTATTCTATACTGGAGCTTGCCGAAAAAATAATCGCCATATCTAACAGCAGCAGCAAGATTATCTATAAACCGTTACCCCAAGATGACCCAACGCGGCGCAAGCCTGACATCTCAAAGGCCAAGGCATTGCTGGGCTGGACGCCGGTTATTGATCTTGATGATGGGCTGCAAAAGACCATGAAATATTTTGCGTCAGAATCGGCGGTTGCCCGGGTGATTTGACGGTCAGGCGGCGGGGTAAGATTTGTTTGAATTAACGTCGTAATCCGCTTGACGCGCAATCGCCTCAACACTAGAAACCCCTCACAGCCACTGCCTTGGTGATGACTGAAAAGTAGTTGGCGGTTGTAGCTCAGTTGGTTAGAGTGCCGGCCTGTCACGCCGGAGGTCGCGGGTTCGAGTCCCGTCAACCGCGCCACTACTTTTAGTAAATTGCATCATATCAATTAGACATTTTATGCAGGCCTTAGTGCTTGCAATAGTCGTGCGTGCATATTTAATATACCTAAAGTTTAGTCACATTGGCGGAAATATGAAAAATGTCGCATTGGTGCTTTCATTTGCACTCGTTTCCACGCAATCAAGGTGTGTCTCCGCTTATTCTAGGGGTGGACAGTATTGGCGTGACGGCTGATCTAGAAATGGCCAATGGAATGACACTAGGCGCATCGTTTATTGAGTTTTCAGGGGCGTTTGATCTGTTTTTAACAGCAGTATCCGTTGACTACAATTTTGATAACGGGTTTGCTGTCGGCGCTGAGGTGATGATTCTCGACAACACAAACCGTGACATGGGTTTTGGTATTTCACTAAGCAAAAGCTTTGGCGGCGGCGTTACATTTGATCGCCGCAATCTAGGAACTAATTTACGGGGCTGGTAAATAAAAAACTTTGGCCAAGCCCACAAAGTTGGTGTTTTTAACATTGACGTGACGCTGGGCTTGGCCTATTCACGCCGCTATGCGCGGTTGTAGCTCAGTTGGTTAGAGTGCCGGCCTGTCACGCCGGAGGTCGCGGGTTCGAGTCCCGTCAACCGCGCCATCCTATTATTCATACCCTCAAGAATGCCGCCAGTTTGATGAAGGTTTTGCAGACCAAAACGCGACAGAACTAGTGTGAGATGGTCAAAATTATCTAAAATAGCAAGATTTTGACCAAATATGGTCGCATTTAAGACAAGATTAAAGACGACAAGTGGCGGGCACAGAGAAGTATCAGTTAGTGTCGCCGTTTAATTATTCCTTCTCTGTGTGTGTAATGTGCAAAACTAGGGCATCCAGAGATTTTGCTGCGTATTTATCCCGATCATCAATAATAGCTTTCTGACGGTAATGTCTGGCGCGATTTTGTTAAGCATTGCTTTGCTAAATCAAGATGTTATGCACGTATTAGATATTTCATAAGCTCAGGATTTTTCATGCCAGACCAGAAGCGCATTCTTTGTTACGGAGATAGCAATACTTGGGGGCATGACGCGTCTTCGGACGATCGTTTTGGCCCAGATATCCGTTGGACCGGCGTTCTGCGAAACCTGCTTGGCGACGGGTATGTCGTGATTGAGGAAGGCTTGGGCGGGCGCACTACGGTGAACGATGACCCCTATGAGCCATTCCGCAATGGCCGCACCTATCTTGCCCCCTGTCTTTTGTCACAGCGGCCGTTGGACGGCGTGATTCTTGCGCTTGGCACCAATGATCTGAAGAACCGTTTTAATGCCTGTGCGCAAGATATCAGCCGCGGTATTCAAGTGTTGATCGAGGATATTCGCCAGTACATGGGCGACGAAATTACCGTTATTCTGGTGGCGCCGCCAACTTTGGGCACAACGCTGGACCCGGATGATATGTTTGGCAACGGCTTGGCTAATTCCAAGCTGCTGGGTCAAATGTATCGCAAGCGGGCGGTGGATCTGGGCGTTGAATTTTTCGACTCAGGCAAAGTGATATCGCTGAACCACGGTGACGGTATTCATCTGAACGCCGAAAACCATCACGCCCAGGCAACGGCGCTGGCAAAGATTTGCCGTCGGGTTTTGCCGCTTGGCTAACAGCCAGTTTCTGCACCAAATCTGCACAAAAGCAGGTCACTAAATGCACCTCTGACACCGGGGTTCTGCAAACTTGCGCATTAATCTTTCGCAAACGGCAAACGGTTGCCGCGTCGGAGGGACAAGATGAACATAATGACAATACACGGTCTGCCTGAGGGTTTACGGCAGGATAGTTGGTGGCTTTCAGATGATTTGGATGTGCAAATCCGCACAAAAGCATCCCATGCAGACGGGAAATCACGGCGATTTGGTCT